>CAJQTP010000052.1 GCA_905620445.1 uncultured Candidatus Thioglobus sp. | reverse complement strand
TTTAGCAACATAAATTTTGCTGACAAAATATTAAAGTTTTTTGATTATCTCATAAATGAATTATTACTAGCATGAGTTGTTGATAAAATACAACAATCCATTTGGGACAATTCCTTTGATTACAAGCGAGTCACAACTTAACAAGTATCTGCAAAGCATCCAAAATGACTCCCTTCTTGCAATTGATACTGAGTTTAAAAGAATTAATTCATATTACCCAGAACTTTGCTTAATTCAAATTGCAGTTGGTGATCGCTTAGAATGCATAGATGTTCTTGCTATAAAAAATTTAGAGCCGCTTTTTGAAAAACTATATGATCGTCAAACCATTTGGATTGTTCATTCTGCTAGACAAGATATTGAAGCTCTTTTTTACCTATCTAAAAGGACGCCTCATTCAATTTTTGATACTCAAATTGCTGCCTCACTATTAAATTACCCTATGCAAGTCTCATATCAAGGCTTAACAGAAACCTTGCAAAGCGTTTATCTAGAAAAAAAGCATACTCGATTTGACTGGAAAACTAGACCCCTTCCGAGTGATGTATTACAGTATGCACTTGATGATGTTAAGTATCTACTTCCTAATTACACAATACTTAGAGATGAGCTTGTTAAAAATGGAAAATTTCAGTGGCTTAGTGAAGAGACAGACTTCTTATTAGATCATAGACTTTATGAGCCTAACTTCAAGCAAATTATTAAGAAAACTAGCGGCATTTCAAAAATAGATTCACAATCTCAAAAAAAGGCAATTAATTTAGTAATGTGGCGTGAAGATACTGCGATGAAAGAAAATAAACCTCGTAAATGGATCATGTCTGATGAGAAATTAATAGACTATGCTATAGGAAAAAATAAATTATCGGCTGACTCCCATAAACTTTTTGAAAATTTTTTAAACACTAATCAAACTAAAGAAAATTTCAAGGACTCGCTAGCGACTCAAAAGCCTCTATCAGCTGATGAAAAGCTTAAAAAAAATCAAGCTCAAGAGCATATTAAAGGCCTTTCAATTAAATATGATATTGCTCCTGAAATTATTTGCTCTTCAAAAAATCTTGTTAAATTTATTAGAGGTGATAAAGAAGTTTCTGTTAATAGCGGATGGAGGTCAAAAATATTTAAACTATAATTGCATCTAGAAGCTTAACTTGCTATTTAATTAATTCAACCTTATCAAAGACAATACTTTTAAAATAATTGCAGGAAACCTTAAAGGCAGGAAATTTAATTTTCCTGATGCTGAAGGATTGCGCCCTACTCCTGGAAAAACAAGGGAGACACTTTTTAATTGGCTACAATTTGATATTGCTGACAAGACAATTCTAGATCCTTTTGCTGGAAGTGGCGCCCTTAGCCTTGAGGCAATCTCTAGGGGGGCTAAAAAAGTGTATTTAATTGAAAAAAATAGAAAAGTTTTTAAAAGCCTTGAGTCTAATTTTAAACTCCTAGATAACCTTCAATATCAACTGAATAATAATGATTCAACTATCTTTCTTGATAAGCAAAATACCAATCCTTTCGATTTAGTTTTTTTAGATCCTCCATTTAATCAAAACTTAATACCATCGACCCTTGATCTGTTAACCAAAAAAAATTACTTGCATCATAAAACCCAAATTTACATTGAGTCTGAATATGAAATGACACCTGAAATATTAAAAAATCACCTTGGATGCAACTGTATGGTCAAAAAACAGAAAAAATCAGGCAATGTTCACTATTGTCTGATAAGCTTGGAATCACTATGAAAAAAATTGCAATTTATCCCGGCTCTTTTGATCCAATAACTAATGGGCACGTTGATCTAATAAAGCGTGCATCAAAAATTTTTGATGAAGTAATTATTGCAATTACTCAAAATGCAAATAAATCCAGTTTTTTGACTATTGAACAAAGGGTTGGAGCAGTTGAAAGCTCAATAAAATCTTTAAATAACACTAGAGTATTAAGCTTTAACTCTTTACTGGTTGACTTCGCAAGAGACCATGATGCGCAGATAATTATTAGAGGCTTAAGAGCGGTTTCAGATTTTGAATATGAATTTCAACTGAGTGGAATGAATAAGCGTCTTAATTCGGAAATTGAAACTTTATTTATGACTCCATCGGAAGAGTTTGCTAATATTTCATCCTCTCTGGTTCGAGAAATTCTTTCTCTTGGTGGTGATATTAGTCCATTTGTTCCTGCTCAAGTTAAAACAATACTCCTAGATACCCTTCAAAAATAATTTCGTTAATACCTTGAAATAATTTTTTAAATCCCTAAATAGGGTTTATATAAAAATACAAGGAGTATATGGAATGTCAAAAATAATTGGAATTGATTTAGGAACAACAAACTCATGTGTCTCAGTGATGGATGGTGGTGTTGCTAAAATAATTGAAAACTCAGAAGGAAATCGCACAACCCCATCTATTATTGCTTACCCTAAAGACTCTGATGAGATATTAGTTGGTCAGCCTGCTAAAAGACAAGCGGTTACAAATCCTGAGAATACGCTTTATGCTATCAAAAGATTAATTGGTCGACGCTTCGATGAAAAGGAAGTTCAAAAAGATATTAGCCTTGTTCCTTATAAAATTATAAAGGCTAAAAATGGTGATGCCTGGGTGGAAGTAAAAGGTAAAAAAATGGCGGCCCCAGAAATATCTGCTCGTGTAATTCAAAAAATGAAACAAACGGCTGAAGATTATCTAGGAGAAGAAGTTACTGAAGCGGTAATTACTGTGCCGGCCTACTTTAATGACTCTCAACGTCAAGCAACAAAAGATGCGGGAAAAATTGCAGGACTAACTGTAAAAAGAATTATTAATGAGCCTACAGCTGCTGCATTAGCATATGGTGTTGACAAATCTTCTGGTGATAAGAAAGTTGCAGTTTACGATTTAGGTGGAGGGACATTTGATGTTTCTATTATCGAAATGGAAGATATTGATGGTGAAAAACATTTTGAAGTTCTTTCCACGAATGGTGATACATTTTTAGGTGGTGAAGATTTTGATCATAGAATAATCAACTTTCTAGTAGAAGAATTTAAAAAAGAGCAAGGCCTTGATCTTTCCAAGGATGCGATGGCTCTTCAAAGGCTTAAAGAGGCCGCTGAAAAAGCAAAGATAGAACTATCTTCATCAGAACAAACTGAAGTAAGTTTGCCTTACATTACTGCGGATGCTTCTGGCCCAAAACATCTTAATATCAAAATGACAAGATCAAAACTAGAGTCTCTAGTTGCTGATTTATTAAAGCGATCAATTGACCCTTGCAAAACGGCACTTAAAGATGCTGGACTATCAAGTGGTGACGTAGATGAAGTAATTCTTGTAGGTGGCCAGACTAGGATGCCTAAAGTTCAAGAAATGGTAAAAGATTTTTTTGGAAAAGAGCCTAAGAAAGATTTAAATCCTGATGAAGCTGTTGCTATGGGTGCAGCAAT
>CAJQTP010000051.1 GCA_905620445.1 uncultured Candidatus Thioglobus sp. | reverse complement strand
CTGGAGCGACTAAATCTGAAGCAGCCTTAACAGACTCAATTACGGAAATATTTTCTCCACGACTACACTCATCTCCAACTTCTGGCAACTCAACATACACTAGGTCGCCTAATTGCTCTTGGGCGAAGTCTGTTATCCCAATAACCACTAGATCGTCTCCATGTGATTCAATCCATTCGTGATCTTCTGAAAATTTAATACTCATTACTGCTCCTTATATTAATATTTAACCTCTGTAATAGTTCTGCTTAACAAATGGCAGATCTACAATCTCAACTTCAATTTTTTTATCCCTTACTAATGCAAAGAGTTTGGAATATGTCTCTATATAATGCATTTTTAGCCTTGCAATAGCAATTGGTCGATTTATACTTGGACCAAAACCGCCACTGGTTACTTGCCCTACATGATTGCCCAACTCATCCTCAATCAGAGCTCCATCTCGAACAGGCATTCTCCCTTCTGGCTGCAATCCAACAACCTTTGATTCAACTCCCTCATCAAGATGACTCATAATAATATCAGCACCTAGATAATTGCCCTCTCTCACTCCTCCGGTCCTTCTTGCCTTCGACAGTGCCCAGCTCAATGAGGACTCGACAGGACTATGATCGTTATCAAGCTCATGCCCATAAAGTGATAATCCAGCCTCTAAACGAAGTGAATCTCTGGCTCCCAAGCCAACCCATTCAACTTCCGTATTCGAAAGAAGGAGCTTTGCTAATTCTTCAGCATCTTTGGCTGGTACTGAAATTTCAAAACCATCCTCGCCTGTATACCCAGATCTAGTAATGAGACAGTCCATTCCATTTATCAATAGCTGCCTAGCGGTCATAAAAGTCATCTCACTGGTAGACGGTGCAATTTCAGATAAAACCTCATGTGCCCTAGGTCCTTGCAGTGCAAGCAATGCAACATCTTCAAGAAACTCTACCTTACAATCATCGCCAATAGTGCTTTGCAAATGATCGTAATCAGCATCTTTGCAAGCAGCATTTACAACTAAAAATAAATCTTTATCGCCAAGGTTTGTAACCATTAAGTCGTCCATTACGCCGCCAGATTTGTTTGTAAATAAGGCATATCGTAATTTCATTAAAGGTAAATCGATAATATCAACTGGAACTAGAGACTCAAGTGCTTTTTTTGAATTTGCTCCAACTAACCTTATTTGGCCCATATGAGAAACATCAAAAAGTCCTGCTTTTTCACGAGTATGAATGTGCTCTTTCTTTATCCCAAGAGGGTAACTTACAGGCATCTCATATCCTGCAAATGGCACCATTTTAGCTCCAGCATCTAAATGCATTTGATATAAAGGAGTGGTCAGAATTTGTTTATCTGTAGACATTAGTATTTGCCTCAAAAAACCATATTATATAAGAATAGTGTTTTTAGTTTAATTCAATTACTATTGAATTGACATAAATAAGATTAAATAATTGATTGGCATTTAAACAACATAAAAATTTACCTAGTTCCCATATTTTAATACTTAAATTCTTGCTTCAATCAATACCTATTAGCTAGGCTATATATAGGATAAGGAAGTTCTCCATTTTTGATGCGATAAACATTTTCAGAAATTGTTTTAGATGCTGAATTTGGGTTGCTTTGGCCTGCAATATGCGGAGTTATGTAAACTGAAGGGTGATTCCAAAGTGAATTATTTTCCGGTAATGGCTCTTTCTCAAATACATCTAATGCTGCTGCAGCGATATGACCATGATCGAGTAGAGATAATAAATCTACCTCATTGATAATATTACCTCTACCAATATTAATAATAAACGCGCCCTTTGGTAAAGACAGCATCTCTTTTTTTGTAACTAAGTTAGTTGTGTCTTGAGTTAATGGGAGCACATTAATTAATATGTTTGTTTTATTTAAAAAATCAGTTAATTGATCTTTACCATAGTAATAATGAATTCCATCCATAGATGGTTTTTTAGTAGCTCCCCATCCAATAACATCAAAGTCAAGATTGACCAATGAGTCACCAATACTTTTTCCAATATTACCTAACCCCATAATTCCAATTGTTCGGTCTTCAGTCTGGATCGAGCTTTTTTGGGTCCACTCAGCTCTAGATTGTTGAATTCGATAAAGGTATTGATTACTATGAAAATGAAGCACCCAATGCAAGGCATGAAGACACATTTCATGAGTTAATTTTTTATCAACTAAGCGCACTATAGGGAGGCCTTTAGGCAAATCAGGATCACTAATAATGTGATCTACGCCAGCCCCTAGAGACAAAATCGCTTTTAAATTTGGATACTTTTTTAATATGCCACGAGGATGTTTCCAGACCACAGCAAATTCAACCTCATTAACATCTCCATCATCAGGATAAACTCTGATATCTAACTCTGGCATTGCCAATCTGAGGCCTTTTGACCAAACGTCCATATCTTCCCAAAAGTCAGTTGATGCTAACAATAACGCCATAATTTACTCCATATTTAGGTTAAAGGTTTATATCAATATTATAAATTAATTCATTAAATGGTGAATTTTTTAATAACTACATTTATAACCATAATGTAGAATGAAAAACTTTATACATTTGATTTTATTATGTTTATCAGTGTTTTAGACTTATTCAAAATAGGTGTTGGGCCTTCAAGCTCCCACACTATGGGGCCAATGGTTGCTGCCAATGACTTTATGACGCATGTTCGAAATTTTGGAGAGTCAAACCCTAAAATTATTACCTATCATATTAGGTGTACTTTAAAGAATTCTTTAGCTTACACAGGAGTAGGACATGCAACAGATAAAGCCGTTACTCTTGGTCTTAATGGCTATCTTCCTCATACTATCATTAAAGAGAATATGGATGAAGTCATTGAGCAAACCTGGAATTCAAAAAGTATAGATATCAGTAAAACCCAAAAAGCAGCATTCTTTTCAGAGGACGATATCATTTTTGATACCAGAAACTCATTAAAGCAAAATCCTAATGGAATGGTGTTTGAGCTCCTTGATAAGTCAGATGTAATTCTAATTTCACACACTTACTTTTCTATCGGTGGAGGTTTTATATCTACATTAGCAGAAATCGATAATATTAAAGCGCCGATTGCAGCAGAGCCGAGCGCAGCTTATCCATTCCCCTTTGATAATTCAGACCAAATGCTTGAAATGTCTAAAAAACACAATAAAACCATTTGGGAAATGAAGCTCGCCAATGAATTAGAAAATATTCCTGAAAAAATTCTAAACAAAGAGCTTGATGATATTTGGAATGCAATGAAAACTTGTGTTGAGACTGGTCTTGCTACCGAAGGCATATTGCCAGGTGGCCTGAATACAAAGAGGCGTGCAAAAAAATTACATGAAAGCCTTCAAAGTGATCCAGAAAATACAAATTCTAGTGACTGGCTTTGTGCCTATGCCATGGCTGTTAATGAAGAAAATGCTGCAGGACATATGGTAGTTACGGCCCCTACTAATGGCGCTGCAGGAGTAGTTCCAGCTACTCTTTACTACTTCTATAAACATAAATCAGCAACTCAAGAACAAATTCGTCAATTCCTATTAACGGCATCTGCAATCGGTGGACTAATAAAACACAATAGCTCTATATCAGGAGCTGAAGTGGGCTGTCAAGGTGAGGTAGGTTCAGCATCCTCAATGGCTGCTGCAGCTTTATGTACAGTAAGAGGGGGCACAACTGCTCAAATTGAAAATGCCGCAGAAATGGCATTAGAACACCACATAGGAATGACATGCGATCCAGTTAAAGGCCTTGTTCAAGTTCCTTGTATTGAGAGAAATGGATTTGGAGCGGTTAAGGCATATACTGCAAGCTCACTATCGCTTAGGGAAAGTGGTGAGCACTTAATTTCACTAGATCAGTGCATTGCAGCTATGAAAAGAACTGGCCTCGACATGTCCACAAAGTACAAAGAGACGTCATTGGGCGGTCTAGCTGTAAGCTTTATTGAATGCTAAACTAGTCTGTATCGACTAGTCCAGCGCCAGCGCCAGAAGCCCTAGACTCAGCACTTGATTTAACTAAGCAGCGTGAAAAGTAGCTATAAATTGCCTCCCAATTCTCTTCAACTTTAACGCCATGATGAAGAATTTTTAATTTCTCTTCGGCTAAGTTAAATTTCTTAATAGTCTTTCCTTTATAGGATTCAACGCTCGCTTTTAAAGGTGAAATTAACATATCAGCATTACTACTTAGTTCTATAAGCTTAGACGATGAACTTAACACTTCCCACTCGTCATTATTGATTAAGTTAACTTGGAATTGATTTTTTTCTTGATCAGTCCAAAGCACCTTTATTCCAAGACACTCATTCGCCCCTAAAGCAGAAACAACTAGAAATGGGGAATCAACATTACTGATCTTTAGCTCACCAGAACCATTGCTAACTTCAATCCAATCCACACAACCCGCTGAAGCCTCTAGAGAAGATAAGAATTTTCCTTCTGGACAAAATAAATGCCCCCCTTCTTTTGTTTTTTCAAATTTGATTGATAAGCTGCTCGCTTGACTGTCTAGATTATCTAGCGCTTTTAAGCTGCATCGTGAAGGATCAAAACCGTTTTCTGAAACCCACATATTAGCTCTTGCAAAGTCTTCTGAAAGGCCAATTGGGACCTCTACTCCGAAAGCTGCTCGAGTAAAATAAAAAAGAACTTCATTTAAAGAAATTGTTAGATCGCTTTTTGACATGAACAGTTTATGCAAGGATATGACTGCGAACGCCCTCCAATTGGAAATGACCAACAGTCATGATTCGGCTCTGATAATTGGTCGGGCATTGGCGCGCCTTGATACATTGATATCCGAGTCCAAAGATTTGACTTTGGATCAAATTTTGAAGCTCCAAAAAAAGCCAACTTAAAACGTAATAAATCTAGTGGCCTCATAGATTCACTTAACAAATTATCTTGTACCTCAGAATAAGGCCTTACAAAAGTATTCTGAATTCGGCGAATAATATGTCTAAATTGTGGATACATCATTACAAAATCACTCAGAGTAGTTTTATTACTAGTTTCTGATAGCTTTTCATTTAAGTCATGAACATCCCTACCAATAGCGAGAGGCATTTCTTTCTCAACTCCGTCATCAACGCCTTTAGAGCCAAACCTAGGCTCTAATTTGTCCTCTGAATAATACCAAAAATGTTGCTGAGACTCCTCTAAAGAAAAATCAATAGTTGTCGCCCACTGATACGAATCAGCAACGACCTCTTTTAATTGAGCTATTGACATATCTGCTTGAAATTTTGGAATTGATGTCGTTGACATTGACTCTGCTAGGTCATCCACTAAGGATCCATGTGGCTCAATAATTAAAGAAACCACCATCTCTTGACATTCCAAAGAAAAATTGTCCTCAACATATTGATAAATACCATTCCAAGGATAAGGCCTTAAAATATTTGACTCATTTTCGCACCAAATTCTTAGTGCTTGAATTTCGTCTGTCAGACATGAAATCCTTTTAGCCTGAACTGCATCTTCAACATTCCATTCATCGATATGCTGACTAACCTGAGGCAATGACTTTAAAAAAACTTCGAGAGTGCCTTCTATGGGAGTTTCTATTGCCCTTACTCTTGCTAGTGCGGTTTCTTTTGCGACAACCCAGTTATGAATTAATGCTGGATGTTTAAGTAAAAATGGCGCCATACCCAACCCTGTTGCATTACCAACACCAATAAACTGACGAGAAGTTTTATTGAGCTTCACAGCCTTTTTACCGCCTCTTTCTTTGGCAAGCTCTTCGGCAGAATCTATCGTAAACCAACGTATTAAGTAAACAGTTAGTAATTCTATTTGAAATGGTGCCTTGCACTCTTCTCGATCAACAATTTTTTCCCTATCTGCGCAGCCAAACTTACCACTACCATACACAGCCGAAGTCCTCATCAAATAACCTACTGAGGTCAATAAATCAACGTCTGGTTGATTACCTAAAGATAAAGAGTCAACTACATTTTTAAATACTCTTAGGCTTTTGTTTGCCCTGGAAAGAGTAAGCTCACTTGGTCTGAATCGACCACCTTCCTGCCTTGGAGTATTGTTTGCCAAATAATCCAAATCCTCTTGTGATGGAACGCCATCAAAAAGGCTGAATGTTGCATCCCATACTTCGGCAATAACCCTATCAGTTCTCATATCAGCTGGAATTTCTTGCGTAAAAGCTACCAATGAATATGTTCTATTAGGAGTGGTAACTGAATAAATGCTAACGCCATAACCATCTTTATCAACTTCACGCAAAGTTCTTTCAAATCTCCAATTCTCTTTAGACATACGCCTGATAAGAGTTCGCATAAAACTTAACCGAGTTGGAAAAGATGAGCCCATCCTCTCAAGGCGCATTACCTTTTCAGGAGTCCTCATAAAATCAGAATCGATATCAATTTGTACAGTATCAGTAGTCATATTTATTTACTTTAAAGGTTCAAAAGAGGCTTCAAAAAAGTTTAGCCAATTCTTGCCCGTTACCAGACCTACTTCTTCACTTGAAAAACCAACTTGCTTTAAACCAGAAGCAATATTTACGAAATCACGATTGTTGCGAAACCACTCTGGTTGATCAGGAAAGCCTGCAAAACTGGCAGAACCCTCTCCGAAGTCACGTTCATTTGTCCATGTACCATTTCTCATCCATTCAACAACGCTATCGGGCTGGTTTTGACACAAATCTGTACCAATTCCAATATTATGAACCCCCATGATTTCAGAAGTATCAGCGACCATTTGGCAAAAACTTTCCAAAGTACAGCTCGTTCCATCCCTTAGGTGATGTGGATACACTGAAAATCCAAGCATGCTGTCACTTTCACCTAAAGCCTCAAGAACTTTATTAGACTTATTCCTTAAAGCAGGATGCCAAAAAGTTGGATTGGCATGAGTAATTGCAATAGGGCGCTCCGAGATTTCAATCGCCTCAAGCGTAGATCGCTCTGAAGAATGACTCATATCAACCACCAAGCCAACTCGGTTCATCTCTTTAATTACTTGCGTACCCATTCGAGTTATACCTGGGTCATTTTCTTCGTAACAACCAGTCCCCAATAAGCTCTGATTGTTGTATGTTAGCTGCATAAATCTAACACCCAGTTGATGGCATACCTCAACTAGTCCGATATCATCTTCTATTGGCGAGCAATTCTGAAACCCAAAAAATATTGCAGTTCTGCCTTCATTTTGAGCTTTAAGAACGTCGCCTGCAGACTTGCCATGAAAAATTAAACTTGAATAACTTTCAAAACGACGGTTCCAGTCA
>CAJQTP010000050.1 GCA_905620445.1 uncultured Candidatus Thioglobus sp. | reverse complement strand
CAAACCCCCAAATGGCTGCAGCTATGAGCATAAGGATGTCAGCCCTCAATGCTTTATTTTTGCCTAATATTATCATTTAGTTTGCAGCTTGGAGCTGTACCATGCATGAAAAAATAAAGTAAGAACAACTATAGTACCGCCCAAAAGCGAACTACTAGAAGGCTGCTCATTAATCACTAACCATGCGCTTAGTATTCCTAAAATTGTTCCTAAAGGCATAAACATAGCCACCTCTGAAGCTGGAATAAATCTTGGCGCAAGTGTGATTAAGCTAAAGGCAATCGCAAGCAATATGCCGCCTGCAATGACATAAATTAGTGAATCAAATGGTAAATAAAAGGAACTTGAAAAAGCCAGCCCAACACAAGAAACAACGAGCGCATTAACTATCATAGCCGGAACCATATTTACATTACTGTATTTTCGCGTTAGTGCAAATGAATAGCCGCCAGCAATTATCGATATAACTGCCAACGCGCTTCCCATAACGTTTAGTGTCCCAGTATCCCCCTTCATTACGATGTAGATACCAGTAACAATAATTAGCATTGAAATCCACGTAAAAAGTTTAGGTCTTTCATTTATTATAGCCCATGAAATAATTGCAACAACCATTGGCGCTGTACTAATAATAACCAATACTTTAGCAATCGAAGTGTATTGAATTGCAGCAATAAATGTAACACCACCTATTCCTGAAAGGAGGCCAATCCAGATTCCAGGTCTACCTATATTTTTTAGCTCTTTAAATGTACTTTTACGGTAAGTTGCAAACAAAATAACGAATACACCAATCGCAAAGAATATCCCACGCCAAAAAAGAATGGTAAAGGTGTCAGCATCTGCAAGCCTAACTAATACAGGATCTGGAGTCAACATTAATACTCCCAAAAAAGCAATTAGCAGTCCTTTTAAATGATTAGTCATATTTAAATCTTGCGAAAGTTTACGTTAATAAGATTATGGCAGATCAGCTTAGCTGGTTTCTTGCCAGCTTAGTGCTATACCAGGAGTGACAGAACAAGGTCACAATAACAATCGTTCCACCAATTAGCGCATTCATCGTAGGCTCTTCATGAATTACGTACCAAGCAATCAATGACCCTAACACCGTCTCTAGAGGCATAATCATTCCGACTTCGGCAGCAGGCATGTATCTTGGCGCAATTGTAATCAAACTAAATGATATTGATAGTATTGCCCCCATAGCAATTATGTATTTAATTACCTCGGGTGGAACTGAAATTTTACTAGCCATCACATATGCTATGAGAGCCGCAATCACCCCACCAATTGCATTCACAGGGACCATATTGACGTCTTTATATTTACGAGTCAAAGTAAAGGTGAACCCCATCATCACTGCTGTAACCAAAGCAAAAAAGTCACCAACAAGGTTTTCCCCTCCAAGACTTCCACTCATAACAATATAAATTCCAATAAAAACAATTACCATAGAGGCCCATGTAACTAGGCTGGATTTTTCTTTAAGTAAAAACCAAGAGACAATTGCTATCATTATTGGGCCAGTACTTATAATCACAAGAGCATTTGCAATTGATGTATAAACAATTGCGAAAACAAATGTTCCTGTACTGATTCCAGAAAAAAAGCCTATTAATAAGCCCCCTTTTCCAATTTTTTTGAATTCTTCGAGTGTCTTTAATCGATATTTTAGAAAGACTAATAAAGAAACTCCTACCGCATATAAGAGCCCCCTCCAAAAAAGGACTGTCCAGCTGTCAACCTCTGGAGATGCCTCTTCAACTAGCCTAATGAGAACAGAGTCTGGACTTAATAGAATTACCGCAAAAACGGTCATTAAAAGTCCTTTTAGATGCCTAGACATAAGCTATGAATTCACTTTAAGAAATTAATATTAGATGAATTACCAGGCAAAAATACAATCTAGCTAAAGATTGATTTGTCTTTTTGATTCAAAATTCTTAAGTTCGAGAAGTTACGTAAAGCAAAGTAGGCGCCAAATATAACACCTGACCACACTAAATTACCTGCAACTGTATTCTGGAAAAACGGAATTGCCATCGTATAGCAAAGTACTAAACCTTCAAGAGTTTTTGCATACATCGGTGAAAATGCCCAGACTGCGAAATTAGTTGCCAAGAAAAAGACAATAGAGCTTGCTAAAGCGGCTCCTGCAATTTTTAATACGCCAAGCCTCTTTTGTAAGAAGTTTTTAAAGACAATTGGAAATAGGAGTGCAAGATAGACAACAAACATAGATTTCGAGCCGAACCAATTTGCAGAAAGTGAACCAAAAGCAAAATAGTCACAAAGAAGCATAGTAACGATAACTGCAACAACAGCCATGTATCTTTTTACAAAAATAAATCCTGCAAATAATGCTATTGCAGCCATTGGCGTAAAGTTGGGTGGATGAGGTAACAATCTGCCAGCAACACCCAGGGCAATTAATACTGCCAGAATAACTAAATAACTGAAACTTGAGTTAAGTTTGTGATCTTGATTGCTCATCATTTCTCTCCTAAATTTTTCAAACAATAATATATTAAAATGCTTCCATATTCAAGCGAATAAATGTATCTTTTGAAAGTATAACATCTTGCGCTCCAACCATTGACATTAAGCCATTAACGTACAATGCCCAATATGTATTTCCAACTGCCTCAATTCCACCCAAAGAGATAATCTGAGGACCAAAACTTGTATCTTTTACGCCGACAGCAACTAATTGACTAATAGCTTCATAAGAGTTAAGCCCCTTTTCAACTTGTTTAACTGCCGTTAAATTTATCTCGTCTGCAGAGGTAATGACTAATGAAAGCTGAATAGTTTCAATTGCATCTTCGCCAAAAGATAATGAAGGCTGAAGAAAGAGAAAGCCAAACAGAACTAAGCTTAGAAGTTTGAGATTGAATTTCATTTCAATTATAAATGACGCTATAAAAGTTCGAATTTTATATCAAAAATAACAAACTGCAATAGTTAGCGAGAAAAAACAAACAATTTGTTTAGAATGGGAATTTTTTGTTTCCTAGCCCAGGCATCTTTGATAGATCAGGCATTCCGCCTTCCCCTTGCATATCGCCCATCTGCTGCATCATTTTTTTCATTTTTCCGCCCTTCATCTTTTTCATTGTCTTTTGCATTTTTTCAAATTGCTTTAACAATTTATTTACATGCTGAACGTCAGTGCCAGAACCATCAGCAATCCTTTTTTTACGAGAGCCTTTGATTAAATTCACATGATTTCTTTCTTTTGGAGTCATGGAATTAATAATTGCAACCATACGCGTGCTTTCAGTATCGCCAATAACTTGATTTTTCACACTTTGAGGTATCTGGCCCATTCCGGGAAGTTTGTCCATTAAAGCCCCCATTCCGCCCATTTGTTGCATTTGCATTAACTGATCCCTCATATCATCAAGATCAAATCTGCCTTTTGCCATTTTTTGGACATTTTTTTGAGCCTTTTTATGGTCAACTTTTTTTGAAATTTCCTCAACTAAAGATAAAACATCACCCATTCCAAGAATACGAGAAACAAGTCTATCTGGGTAAAATGGCTCTAAAGCATCAGTCTTTTCACCAACACCCATAAACTTAATGGGCTTTCCAGTTATATGTTTGACTGATAGAGCTGCGCCGCCCCTAGCGTCACCATCTGTCTTTGTTAAAATAATTCCAGTCAGTGGAAGCATATCTGAGAATGCTTTCGCAGTATGTGCAGCGTCTTGTCCTGTCATTGAGTCAACAACAAACAAGGTTTCTATTGGATTAACTTGCTTCTGAAGGATTTGAATTTCAGACATCATCTGCTCATCTACATGCAGTCTTCCTGCAGTATCAACAAGAAGAACATCATGAAACTGCGATTGAGCTTGCTTTTTTGCATCTGAAACTATTTTTGTAGGCTTGTCATCTACGGATGAAGGAAAAAAATCAACCCCTATTTGTTCAGCAAGAATTTTCAATTGTTCAATAGCAGCAGGTCTATAAACATCCGCACTTACAACGAGTACTTTCTTTTTTTGTTCTTCTTTTAAATAACGAGCTAATTTAGCAATCGAGGTGGTTTTACCTGAGCCTTGAAGGCCTGCAACCATAACTACCGCTGGAGGTTGAGTTGAAAGGTTTAGTGATTCATTTTGACCACCTATAACATCGGTTAATTCAGCTTCAACTAACTTAATAAATGCCTGAGATGGGTTTAGGCCTTCAGCAACTTTAAGCCCAATTGCTTTGGCTTGAACTCGCTCTATAAAAAACTTAATTACATCAAGCGCAACATCAGCTTCCAAGAGAGATCTTCTGACTTCTCTTATGGCTTCTTTAATGTTTTCATCCGATAGCTTATTTTTGCCTTGAATGGCCTTAAAACTATTGGATAGTCGTTCTGTTAAATTATCAAACATTACGTTCTACTTGATTGAATTATCGTATTATATAATCTTTTACAAAGACAAAGCTAGAAATGCCTTTACTTCACGCTCTGCCATTTATTACTTATCTATTAGCTGGTCTTTTGCTAACCAGATATTTTGTTTTAGATTCAGTAACAAATCAACACCGAACAAGTGTCAATTTAATGCTTTTAATAGCATGCTCTTCTCATGGTTATATTTTGTTCGAGTTATGGCAGCACGATGGCGTTTTTTTTGGACTAACAGTCAGCATGTCTTTTGTTGCGTGGGTTGTTGCAACGCTATTATTTCTAACGTCTTTCAGTAAACCCATCCACTCTTTGGGAATACTTGTATACCCTCTAAGCGCTATTGCAGTCATTATTGCATTTTTATTTCCTGGCACACCAGGCAAGCTTCTTTCTATGTCGATTGCAGCTCATGTTTTTCTGTCTATTGGCGCTTACGCTCTTCTTGCTATTGCGGTTGGCCAGTCAGTCTTATTAAGCATCCAAGAGCGTTTTTTACATGAACATAACTTTAATACTTTTGTAGACAAACTTCCAGCACTTCAAACGATGGAAGAGTTCCTTTATCAAACGTTAAAAATGGGGTTCTTGCTTCTGACGTTGTCATTGATCTCAGGTTACTACTATATCGATGATTTTTTTACCCAAAAACTTACCTATAAAACCATCCTTTCTGTCATTGCCTGGTTCGGATTTGCAGGGATTTTATTTGGGCATAAGGTTTTTGGATGGAGAGGGAAACTAATAGCTTTATCAACGCAAATTGCTTTTAGTGTGTTAGTTTTATCTTACTTTGGAACCAAGTTTTTTTAGAGATATTTTCAATATAAAAAAATTATTAGATAAGGTATGTCATTATGAAAATTTATAACAAATTAAATGGGAAATGTTTGTGTGAAAAAGTAGCCTGGGAGATGACTGGTCCATACGAATTTTTTGGAATGTGTCAATGCTCACGCTGCCGAAAAGTAACTGGAACAACCTTTGCCTCGAATCTATTTGTACACTCTGAAAACTTCCTTTGGGTCTCTGGCGAGGACAATGTAAACGAATATGTAATGGATCCACCAAATACTTTTGGAAATTCATTTTGTATAAATTGTGGCTCTCGAACTCCAAGATTTTCACCCGGAAGAGGGGCAATGATGGTGCCACTTGGAAGCACTATGGATTCACCTGAAATAGAGCCTACATTAGTTTGCTCAGAAGATCATACTGAGTGGTTTACTAATCTTGAAAAACTCTTAAAGCAAAAATAAAAAAAACTCTTTAATCAATATGAAGCACAGCAAGAAAAGCCTCTTGAGGAATATCTACTCTACCAATTGAGCGCATCCTCTTCTTACCTTTCTTTTGTTTTTCTAGTAATTTCTTTTTTCGAGTTATGTCACCGCCATAACACTTTGCAGTAACATTTTTTCTAAGTGCCTTAACATTTGTTCTTGATATTATCTTAACTCCAATACACGCTTGGATTGCAACATCAAACATCTGCCTGGGGATTAGTTCTTTCATTTTTTCAGCTATTTCACGGCCCTTGTAAGTAGAGTTATCACGATGAATAATTAATGCCAAAGCATCCACACTCTCATTATTTATCAATATATCTAAGCGGATCAAATCAGCTGTTTGATAGCGCTCGAAATGATAGTCCATAGAGGCAAATCCTCTTGAAGCAGATTTAAGTTTGTCAAAAAAATCTAGAACCACTTCGTTTAATGGAAGCTCATAAACAATAGAGACTTGTCGGCCCATATAGTTAATACTCTTTTGAACGCCTCTCTTTTCAACACATAGGCTAATTACCGGCCCAACATACTCGCTGGTAACCAGAATATTTGCAGTGATAATTGGCTCTCTAAATTCAGCAATTGTTTGGACGGGTGGAAGTTTTGAGGGGCTATCAATTTTCGATACATTACCTTTAGTATCAAGAATTTCATATATTACAGTCGGTGCAGTCGTGATTAAATCCAAGTCGTACTCTCGCTCAAGACGCTCTTGAACAATCTCCATATGAAGAAGCCCTAAAAAACCAATCCTAAATCCAAATCCAAGTGCATCTGAGTTCTCGGGTTCATACTGCAACGCCGCATCATTTAAGCGAAGCTTAGCTAGAGCATCTCTAAACTTCTCATAATCTTCACCAGAAGTAGGAAAGAGTCCAGCAAAAACTCTAGGCTGGACTGGCTTAAATCCCTCTAGAGCATGCTCAACAGGATTTTTACTGCTAGTTATTGTGTCACCAACTGGCGCTCCATCAATATTTTTAATGCTAGCAATCAAGTAACCTACCTCACCCACTTTTAAGCTATCGGTCTTAGTTCTTTTAGGCGTAAAAATACCAACTTCATCAACTAAGTGCTCGTTCTTATTAGAGAAGATTTTAATTTTTGTTTTAGCTTTGATTTCTCCATCAATAACCCTGATTAAAGATACAACGCCTAAATAATTATCAAACCATGAATCGATTATGAGCGCTTTAATTGGCGCATCTATCACGCCTTCTGGAGCAGGAATTTTTTCAACAATCTGCTCGAGAATCTCCTCAATCCCAATTCCAGATTTAGCGCTTGCATGCACTGCATCATGAGCTTCTACGCCAATAACATCCTCGATCTCATCTACGACTCTTTCTGGCTCAGCAGCCGGTAAATCAATCTTGTTAAGAACTGCCACAACTTCTAGGCCCTGGTCTAAGGCGGTATAGCAATTAGCTACTGTTTGTGCCTCAACACCTTGAGAAGCATCAACAATCAACAAGGCTCCCTCGCAAGCAGAAAGAGACCTTGATACCTCATACGAAAAATCTACATGTCCCGGAGTATCAATTAAGTTAAATTGATAGGTCTGGCCATCTTTGGCTTTATATTGCAAAGAAACGCTTTGAGATTTAATTGTAATCCCTCGTTCTTTCTCAATATCCATTGAGTCGAGAACTTGAGACGACATCTCACGATCAGTTAGTCCGCCACAATGCTGAATAAAGCGATCAGCGATTGTAGACTTACCATGATCGATATGTGCAATGATAGAAAAATTTCGGATGTTTTGCATATCAATGTTAAAATGAATGCTTTAAAATTAAATCCAAGAGATTATATCGTATATGAATAAAATAAACCCTACTTCATGTGTCGCCACAAGCAATCAAGAAATTCAAATTCCTGACACCCTAGGAAGAAACATTGTTCTTTA
>CAJQTP010000049.1 GCA_905620445.1 uncultured Candidatus Thioglobus sp. | reverse complement strand
GAACTTGACCAATATATTGACTCACATACTCCTATTATTTCTGAAGATGCTGAAATAGATATCGTTCCAACAGTGGGGTTTCAAAGAGTTCTTCAAAGGAGTGTTTATCAGGCCCAGTCTGCGCAAAAAAATTCTGTTAACGCCATGAATGTCTTTGTCAGTATTTTTTCTGAAAAAGAATCGCATGCTGTCTACATGCTGAAATTAAATAACATTTCCAGGTTGGATGTTATGGAGGGGATTTCTTCCCATCTAGCTGACAATCCAGTTGAAGAAACAAAAAAAGTTGAAGGTGACAAGCAAGCTAAGCCTTCTTCTTTGGAGTCTTTTACAACTAATTTATGTGAAAAAGCTAGACTTGGTGAAATTGATCCCCTTCTTGGTAGAGAGGAAGAGGTTCTTAGAACGGTACAAATTTTATCTAGACGCCGTAAAAATAATCCTTTACTTGTAGGACAGGCTGGGGTTGGTAAGACCGCTATAGCTCAAGGCTTAGCTAAGAGGATAGTAGATGGGCAGGTTCCTGAAATATTAAAGAATACAACTATATACTCTTTAGATGTTGGCGTATTAATTGCGGGCACAAAGTATAGGGGTGATTTTGAAAAGCGATTAAAGTCTGTGCTCACAGATTTAGAAAAAGATAAAAACTCAGTACTTTTTATTGATGAAATTCATACATTGATAGGTGCTGGAAGCGTTTCTGGTGGCTCTTTGGATGCGTCTAACCTTCTTAAGCCAGCACTTGCAGACGGCTCACTTAAATGCATAGGCTCTACAACCTATGATGAATATCGTAAGATTTTTGAAAAAGATCATGCGCTCACAAGGCGCTTTCAAAAAGTGGATATTGAGGAGCCCTCGGTTGAGGATACAATCAAAATTTTGCATGGACTAAAAAAATATTATCAAGCTCACCACAAGGTTAAATATTCAGCTGCATCTTTAGTTTCTGCAGCAGAGCTAACGCATCGACATATAGGTGACAGGCGCCTTCCAGATAAAGCGATAGATGTCATTGATGAGGTAGGCGCTCTTCAGCAGGTACTTCCTAAATCAAAGCGCAAGGTCAATATTGGCGTGCCGGATATCGAAAATATTGTTGCAAAGCTTGCCCGCATTCCTTCTCGCCAAGTTACTAGTGATGATAAGTCTTTACTTAAAAGCTTAGAGAGTGATCTTAAGCTCGGCGTTTTTGGTCAAGACAGCGCTGTAGAGTCTTTATCAACCGCCATAAAACTTTCTCGCTCTGGACTTTCTCCAGTTGAGCAGCCAATGGGCTCTTTTTTATTTGCGGGTCCTACAGGAGTTGGTAAAACTGAAATTTGTAAGCAACTCTCAAGGATTATGGGTGTCAAATTATTGAGATTTGATATGTCTGAGTATATGGAGAGGCATGCCATCTCTAAGCTTATAGGCTCTCCTCCAGGCTACGTTGGATACGACGAAGGAGGCCTTTTAACTGAGGCAGTAAATAGCAATCCTTATGCGGTTCTTTTATTGGATGAGATTGAGAAAGCGCATCCTGATATTTTTAATATCTTATTGCAAGTCATGGATCATGGAAAGCTTACTGATGCTAATGGCCGTGAAGTTGACTTTAGTAATGTCATACTTGTTATGACTTCAAATGTTGGCGCTCAAAATGTTCAAAGAGCTTCCATAGGTTTTAATGAGCAAGATCACTCACTTGATTATGAAGGTGAGCTTAAAAAGATATTTACACCAGAATTCAGAAACCGCCTCTCAGAAATTATTTACTTTAATAAACTTAATGAAAAGGTTGTCGTCTACGTAGTTAATAAATTTCTTTTTGAGCTTGAGGATGTCCTTGAGAGAAAGAATGTTTCATTGATTGTTTCTGATGCAGCTCGAAAATGGTTTGCAGAAAATGGCTATGATTCTATGATGGGAGCTCGTCCAATGATGAGATTAATTGAAAGAGAGGTTCGTAAGCCCCTTGCTGATGAGCTTCTTTTTGGTAAGTTAAGCTCTGGAGGTACTGTTAAAGTAGGTGTTAGTAAAGATAAGATTGCCTTAACAATTAGTTAATGAGAATTCTTATAAGTAATGATGATGGCTACAAAGCCAAGGGCATCAAACAACTTACAAAATCACTAAGTGAAATTGCAGAGGTAATAGTTATTGCTCCAAGTGACAATAAGTCTGCAGCAAGTAGCTCATTGACTCTTGGTAGGCCATTAAAACCAATTCAAATTGAAAAAAATATTTATACAATAGATGCTACACCTACTGATTGTGTTCATTTAGCATTGTGCGGTTTCATAAAGGAATCAATTGATCTAGTGGTAACTGGTATTAATTTTGGTGCAAACCTTGGAGACGATACGATCTATTCTGGAACTGTTGCTGGAGCTATAGAAGGCCGGTTTTTAGGACTTCCATCAATTGCAATGTCTTTGGCTAGTTGGGAAGGTAATCACTTCGAGACAGCGGGTGAAATCGCTAAGAGATTAGTTACCCAAATTGATAAATCTGAACTGTCTAACAACACTATAATTAATGTTAATGTCCCAGATATTCCTTTCAATGAAATTAAAGGCTTTAAGAGTACCAGACTAGGAAGTAGGCATAAATCCGAACCAAGTGTTAAAGACAAAACGGATTCATCCCTGTATTGGATTGGTGAAAATGGTAAGGAAGCTGACAATTTAGATGGTACAGATTTCCATGCAATTTCCAATAACTTTGTCTCAGTTACCCCTCTTCAGATTGATTTAACGAAGTACTCTGAGCTAAAGCCAGTGAGAGACTGGCTTCAAAAAATTGATTATTGATTCCAGGTATCTCTGAGTCCAACTGTTTTATTAAATACTAGCTCTTCAGACTCACTATCTCTACAAAAGTACCCCTCTCTTTCAAATTGATATGCTCTTTCAGTTTTTTAATGCTCCTAATCGGCCTCATCAATATGAGTTTTCTCGTTTAAATCTAGAGTATGCTACTACGTCCAAAAGAAAATTAAAACTCTTGGTAGATAATAACTACGTTAACAGCTGGAACGATCCCAGAATGCCAACAATTTCAGGGC
>CAJQTP010000048.1 GCA_905620445.1 uncultured Candidatus Thioglobus sp. | reverse complement strand
GTTTGAAATATTAATATTAATTTTGGTTTTTTGAAGTTGTGCATCGCTCATCTGTGATGCCAAGGTTCTCTTGTAAATCAACGAATACAGCTTAGTAGATTGATCATCTAAACCTAATATAGATTCCTTGGTAAGGTCTGTAGGTCTTATGGCCTCATGGGCCTCTTGAGCACCTGAAGAATTTGTCTTATATCTTCTTGCTTGATGGAACTCAGATCCAAATTTTGAAACAATTACCTCTTGAGCAGCAGTAATAGCAGTTTCAGATAAGTTTAGAGAGTCTGTCCTCATATAAGTGATAGCACCTTCTCGATATAAGTTTTGTGCAATCGACATAGTCTGCTTTACAGAGAAGCCTAATTTTTGAGAGGCCTCTTGCTGAAGAGTAGAGGTAATAAATGGGGCTTTAGGTGATCTTTTAGATGGCTTAGTATCAACTGAATTTACTTTTAGCTCTGCCAATAAAACATTTTCAGCAAAAGAAAGCGCATCTTCTTTAGATTTAAAATCTACGCTGAGCTTAACCTCAAGAAAATTATTAGAACTATTGGATAAATTAGCCTTAACTTTATGAGAGCTTGTAGAACTATGGGCAGAAATTTCACGCTCTCTTTCAACAACTATTCTTACAACTGGTGATTGAACCCTTCCCGCTGAGCGCGCTCCAGAAATCTTGCGCCATAATACTGGGGAAATTTCAAAGCCAACCAGCCTATCAATAATTCGCCTAGCCTGTTGCGCATTTACAAGGTCAGTATCAATTGTTCTTGGATTATTAATAGCTGCTGTAATGGCGCCCTTAGTTATCTCATGGAAGACTATTCTGGGTGTGTCCTCTGCCAGCGATAATGCTTGCTGCAAATGCCACGCAATGGCCTCACCCTCGCGGTCTTCATCAGTAGCTAGAAAGATTTTTGTAGCAGTCTTGACTGATTTTTTAAGGTCGGCAACTACTTTTTTCTTGTCTGCGCTGATTGCATATGTTGGTTGAAAGTTATTCTCAATATCAACGCCCATATCTTTCTTAGGCATATCCCTGATATGACCAATGCTAGACTTTACAACATAGTCAGGCCCTAAAAACTTTTCAATGGTTTTTGCTTTCGCCGGAGATTCGACAATAACAAGATTCTTAGGCATAAAGGTTCCTACTGAAGGGTAGGGTTATCATCATAAAACACAATAGATTCAATCCATTGTGATGGCACAGTTGATTCAGTGCTATTTCCGATGACCATCATAACTACCCATTTCAAATCATCAATACTCAATTTAGAGTCCTCTAGAGACATAACCTGATCAATTACTATTTCACGTTGACTGGCGTTAAGCTGGCCCATATTTTCCATAAACATTATGAAGCCTCTTGCCCTAGAATCTAATTTAGTTTTTTCATGCTCACTATAAATTCGCATGGAATTATGAAAAGTATCAAAACTAGCTATCTTTCCATCTTGAAGCGCTGCAATATTTTCAAGCCAAACTAATGCCTTCTCAATCCGATCGGCATCAAAGCCAGCCTCTGAAAGATGGGTCTTTAAAAGATCATCATCCAACTCTTGAGATGAGTCTTGCTCAGCAGACTCAAATAGGAAATCAAACATAAAGGTGAGTACATCAAGAATATTATTAGTCATAAAGCCTCATCAAATTAATACATGTATTTCAAGCTAACTATATCGAGATTCCTACAAACATTAAAAGAATCTACTTTGCCTATTATTTGTGGGCAACAATCACTTTTTCAACCTTATATTGAGTTATATAGTGATTTACTCGAAAAGTAAATTCATAATTTAACCTTCATTATCCACATCTTGATCGAGATTGGGCTTTATTAAAGCAGTATTGTCATATAAACTCTCGTTTAACATGCATACCGAACTAATCCAAGTATGGTAAAATTGCAAACTTTTTTATTGGTAGATACATTATGAAAAGAACTTTTCAACCAAGCGTACTAAAACGTAAACGTAACCATGGCTTTAGAGCGAGAATGAAAACTCGTTCTGGACGTGCTATCTTAAGTGCTCGCAGGAAAAAAGGGCGTAAACGCTTAGCCGCTTAAACCCATGAACAGCTCGCTCGCTAACGGTGTGCGTATTACAGATGCTAAAGATTACGCTCACGTTTTCAAAAAAGGCTTTCATACTCAAAGTAGATTTTGGAAGATAATAGCTAGTGACTCTGGCAAATCATTTTCAAGGCTTGGTCTTGCGATTTCCAAAAAGCAATACAAAAGGGCAGTAGATCGAAACCTTTTTAAGCGCTTAGCACGTGAAACTTTTAGAAATAATCAGAATGATTTAGAATCTGTTGACTTTGTCATCATGGTAAAAAAATCAGCATGCACTGATAAAAAAGAAATTACTAAAGACCTTCTTACACTTAT
>CAJQTP010000047.1 GCA_905620445.1 uncultured Candidatus Thioglobus sp. | reverse complement strand
GATGATAGATATCCAGTATCGTGATAAGATTAGTAAGAAAAGAAAAAAACAACGTTCGATTGATATGTTGACCAAAGTTGGTATACCAGATCCTCGTAATCAGCTTAATCAATACCCGTACGAATTGTCAGGTGGGATGCAGCAACGTGTATCGATTGCTATGGCATTGCAGGCAGGACCATCTCTACTGATTGCCGACGAACCCACCACTGCGCTTGATACGACTCTTGAGGTTCAGATCCTTAAATTGTTGAAAGATCTTCAGGAAGAAATGGGCTGCTCAATATTATTCGTTTCACATCATCTAGGTGTTATAGCTGAACTATGTGATCATGTAGTAGTCATGTATGCGGGTGAGATTGTAGAGCATGGAAGTACATACGAAATATTCAATAACCCAGCTCATCCATATACTGTGAAATTATTGGAATGTGATCCTGCTAGTATTTCAAAAAAGCAACGCTTGTTGCCTACAATCCCTGGAGAAATCCCCGACCTGATAAATCTATCTGGAGGTTGTATATTTAAAAACCGTTGTGATCAATCTATAGATCGCTGTGATAAACATACCCCACTATTGAATGAATTTAACAAGAATCATTTTGTTAGTTGCCACTTGATAGAATCATGAGTAAGTTACTTTCTATTAAGAATCTACGTGTTCGGTTTCGGACCAAGTCACCATTACAGGCAATGCTTCAGAAAATAGATGATCCATATATAGATGCAGTCAGACAGGTTTCATTAGACATTAAGCAGGGTGAAACCTTTACCCTAGTTGGTGAAAGTGGCTCTGGAAAGTCCACCTTAGCACTCGCTGTCGCTGGCTTACTAAATGCTGCAGAAGGTCAGATTAAATTTATGAATGAGGACGTTACCAGCATGACGTCATCGCAAATAATGGCTTATCGAAAAAAGATTTCATTTATCTGGCAAAATTCAATCGGCTCACTTAGTCCAAGGATGAGTGTGGGCTCTTTAATAACTGAAGGTTATAAAATACACAACCTTAAAGATCGAGATCTAAAAATGGAGGCAGATCGATTACTAAAACTGGTTGGATTGCCCACAAATATTAAAGAGCGTTATGCCCATGAACTTAGTGGTGGCCAGGCACGTCGTGTCGGCGTTGCAAGAGCTATAGCGCTTGATCCTAAGCTAATTATTGCTGATGAGCCAACAGCAGGTCTTGATGTTTCAGTGCAAGGTGAAATATTGAACTTACTTAACAAGCTTAAGGATGACTTAGGCGTCAGTTTGTTTGTCATTACTCATAATTTAAATATCGTACGACATATCTCTGACAGAACTGCGGTAATGTATCTTGGGCGATTTGTTGAACAAGGTCAAACAGATGATATCTTTGCAAAGCCAAGACATCCATACACCCTAGCGTTATTATCAGCGAATCTAACACCTTATCCAGAAGCAAGTTTAAAGAATAGAATCGAGCTTAAGGGTGAGGTGCCGAGCCTAATGAATCGACCGAATGGATGTGAATTTCATACACGCTGTCCGTTTTCTAGTAAACATTGCGATAATGAGTTTCCACCAATACATACTTTTGATCGTGAACAAATTTTGACCTGTCACTATCCTCTAAATAAGAATTAATGATGGGAGTTATTAAGGTTAACCATTTCTGGATACCGATGCCTGATGGAGCTCGACTTGGTGCTCGACTATGGCTACCAAATGGCAAACAATCTTACCCAGCTATCCTTGAGTACATACCATATCGAAAAGATGATTACACAGTAAAACGGGATTCGAATACAATTGCTCATTTTGCTAAACATGGTTATGCCTGCGTCCGTGTTGATATGCGTGGTTCAGGGAGCTCCGATGGTGTTAAGTACGATGAATATACTGATCAGGAAATAGATGACGGTGTTGCTGTAATCGATTGGATTGCTAGCCAGTCTTGGTGTAATGGCAAGGTCGGTACTATGGGAATCTCATGGGGTGGAATTACAGGAATGCAACTTGCTCAGCGATCGCCTGAGGCGCTTAAAACGATTATCACATTAGGATCATCTGACCAGCGTTATTATGACGATGGTGGATATTATATGGGCTGTATGGTGGGTCAAACACTTGGCTGGGGTGCGATTATGTTTGGATTTAATTCACGACCACCAGATCCGGAACTAGTTGGTGATAATTGGAAAATACTGTGGCTTGAGCGACTGGAAAAAACACCACACTATCTTGAGCGTTGGCTTAAACATCAACATAATGATGAATATTGGTTGAACAACTCGGTAGATGTTAATCATTCTATGATCAAAATACCAGTTTATGTTATAAGTGGACATGCAGATTGCTGGCCAAATACTGTAGCTCGATTGTTGCAGAATCTTAAGGTACCAATTCGTGGTTTGCAGGGTGCATGGTGTCATCGATATCCTCACCTTGGTATTCCTGGGCCGACTGTGGATTTTCTTTCCGATGCGGTTCGTTGGTTTGATCACTGGTTAAAAGAAAAAGAAACTGGAATCATGGATGAGGCTAAGTACCAAGTATTTTTACAAGATAGTGTTAAACCAAAGACTTATTATGATAATCGACCTGGTCGTTGGATTGGTTTATCGAGCTGGCCATCAGAACAAGTTGAAACTAAGTGCTTCTATTTAAATCAAGGGAGTTTATCTATCAAAAAAATACCTAATCAAGCAATGAAAATTTTATCACCACAAACGGTAGGTCAATTTTCGGGAGAATACATGCCTTGGTTTGCATCTGGAGTGGCTGAAGAATTGCCTGGAAATCAGAATATTGAGGACTCTGGATCACTGGTTTTTAATACTGAAACACTAGAACTTCCACTGGAAATTCTGGGCAATGCTGCTCTTACATTACATTTGAGTAGTGATCAGCCGCAGGGGCTTGTTGCAGTAAGGCTGTGTGATCTTTGGCCAGACGGTTCGAGCACATTGATCACTCGTGGTATTTTGAACTTATCTCAACGAAATGGAAAGTCAAATCCTGAGGCAATGATTCCAGGAGAGGTTGTAGAAGTTATGGTTGAGTTGAACCATACCGCTTATGTTGTGCCTAAGGGGCATAAGCTTCGACTAGCTGTGTCGACGAGTTACTGGCCCATTGTATGGCCTGCTCCAACTAACACTTGTTTGACAATTTATTCAGGCTTAAGCTTATTAAAACTGCCAGTTCTTGGAAAAAATGCGACTACTGAGGCATTGACAGATTTCAGTAAAAATACTTTAGTAGAGGAAGAGCCTACCACCACCATGCGAGAAGCTAGTCATAATCGTAAATTCAGTTTTAATACAAAGCAGAATGTGAATGTAATTGAAGTAAAAGCTGATAATGGAAAAATGAAAATTAAAGAGAGTGGAATGGAAATGGGGTCAAAGTCTCTATATCGTTTCAGTATTGGTGAATCGGATCCTTTATCTGCTATCGCTGAATATGAATGGGAGTGGGAATATGGACGTGGTACCTGGCAAACAAAGACTCATACCTATACTAGAATTACTTCGGATTTAAATCATTTTTACTTATACGCAGTTTTGATTGCGTGGGAGAACAATAAACAGGTATTTAAAAAGGTTTGGGATGAGAAATTTAAACGAGACCATTTTTAGTTTTTTAGGTTTTTAACTTCTTAAGAGGGGTTTTAAACTATACCTAAGCTGATTTGAATTCTGCTTTGTATACTGTTATCCTATGGTACTTAATTAGAACTAATTAGTAGATGAGTAAGTCATGTCACAGGAAAATTTTTCTATAAATTTACGTATAATTTGTGATCAACAAATCTCAGTCGCTCACATTTGTCGAAAGATGGAAATTAATCGACAGCAATTCAACAAGTATTTAAGTGGTCAAATTTACCCCTCAAAATATAACTTAAATACAATTTGCCAATATTTCCAATTGTCGGAAGAACAGTTGAATCTTAAATCAAGTGAATTCCGTCAGATCATACCTAAAAGTCTTGAGTCGGAATCAAATCCTGAGAAGAGCGAGCTAGAAAAAATCATTGATTCAATGCCCAGTCACAGTAAGGATTTGTCACGCTACGAAGGTTATTACTACAGCCACTTTCATGCGCTTGGATTTCCTGGTTATATAATTCGGAGCCTGATTCATATCTATCAGTATGAGAATAAGTTTTACTCAACAAGTATTGAGCATCTATGGGACAAAGAAAATGGTGACACTCACCGAAATCGATTTAAATACAAAGGAGCCGTGTTTTATCTCGGTGATCGAATCTTTATTACTGAAGTTGAAACACTAACTAATAATGTTATCCATCACACCATCTTATGTCCCAGCTATAGAAATATTGTAGATTCACTATCAGGAGTCTCAATGGGTGTAGGGAGCAGAAACTCACATATGCCCGCCGCAACTAGAGTTGAATTCTTATATTTAGGTAAGCAGATAAATATCAGAGAAGTGTTGGGTGGTTGTGGTTTATTTAAATTAAATACCAAGTTGGTTGATTCTAATATCATAGCACGAATCAATAATGAAATTAATGATCCGGAATATATATTGAGGGCTTACGATACTTAGAACTCTATTAGTTAAGCTTGATTAGTTGATAAGCATTATTAAAGTCTTTAATTGAAACTACATTTTTCCCAGCAAGCTGAACCCTTTTTAAACTCAATATTCCACTTCCAGTTGCAATATGACAAACATATTTATTCAGATTCTTTATGGATGGAGGAACCTATTTCACTCGGCTAAGTATTAATTTACCCTCCTCACACATCAGAGAGGATTTGGACTTTAGTTCTTAAAAGATAGTAAACTTAAATTTTTTATTTAAGGAGATATTATGAAATTTATTACATCTTTAGCAATCTGTTTATTAATGACTAACACCGCTCTTGCAGGTAAAGAAATAGAAACTTATTCGCAAGAATCTTGTCAAGAAATTTATGGAGCAATTGGAACTTTTCTTCATCAGGCTGATATAGAGTGGAAACAAAATAATTATGAAAAAGCGATGTTTTATTCAACAGCATCAGCAAATTATGCAACTATTTATGAAACGGTGTGTAGAAAGTAATTATCTATTTAGATACCCTCCCTCACAGATGAAACGAAGTTTGGACTTTGGTCCAAGTTGATATACAATCCTAGTATGAAGAAACTACTTCTGTTCAACCTCAATTTTGAAATAATTTAACATTACGACAAATAACTTCTAGTCCTTTTTTGAGGACTATTTCATCTTTTGCATAGTTGATTCTAATACATTGATGCTTATGAATCCATTCATCATCGAGTCCAATAAAAAAATCATGTCCAGGCACTATAAAAACATTTTCAGCTTTAAGATAATTGTAGAGCTGCTCAGACGTTATTGATAAATTTGGAAACCAAAGCCACATAAAAAATGCACCTTCAAGTTTATGAAGATACACATCTACATCTGCAAAAATACTATTGAAGAGTCTGACTGCCATTAGTGCTTTTTCTTGATAGTAAGGCTTTATAACATCATCACAAAGTGTCAATAGTTCATTATCTTTTATCATTCTTGTCAGCAAACTTGGTCCGACACTACTAGGTGCTAGAATCATAATCCCACTAATCCTGCTTAAAGCCTCAATGGTTTCATGGTTAGCAATAACTACTCCAGTTCTAAGTCCTGGAAGACCAAGCTTTGATAACGACATGCATAAAATCATGTTGGGATTCCACTTTAATGTTGCTTCAGTATAAATAGCGCCAGGAAAAGGTTGGCCATAAGCATTATCAATAATTAATGGAACCCCATGCTCTTTTGAAATTAAATCTAATTGACTAAGCTCATTATCTGTAATAACGTTTCCAGTAGGGTTTGTTGGTCGCGAAATACAAATTGCACCGATATTGCCAGAATTCATAACATGAATTAATTCTTCGAAGTTAATTTTATATTTAAATTGCTTGTCATCCAGCATGTTAATTTCGGGTTTTATTGAAACAAACATATCTGCAGAAATTCCTTGGTCTGCATAACCAATGTACTCAGGTGCTATTGGAAATAGAATTTTTTTGTGTGATTCATCTTCCATCTCTCCAGCAAATAAATTAAAGAGACTAAAAAAACTACTTTGAGAACCATTAGTAATAACTATATTTTTTTCATCTAGAGTCCACTCATAGTGATTATTGAACATCAATACTAACTCTCTAATAAACTCCTCATTCCCTTGAGGACCATCATATAGTCCGATCATTTGATCAACATTGGAACTGCTAATAAGTTTTTCTAGCTCAGATACAAATTTATCATTTGCTGCTGGGATAATTGCTGGATTACCACCTCCCAACATAAGGGTGTTTGGATTATTACTGTGATTAGCGCTTCCAAGATCAGACATTAATTGGGTGATGCCATTTTCTCTAGAGAATCTTTTGCCAAACTTTGAAAAGTTTCTTGGAGCCATTTTATTTTTCCTAAATTAATTTATAAATTATAGTTTAAAAGCCTTCTTCTTCACTCATCAAACAAAATCTTTCCTTTAAATATTTTGAAGATATAGGAGTGTCATCCCGTATCGAATATGTTCAATAGTAAATTAATCTAATAATTTACTATTTATTAAATTTATGTTTCAATAAATTGTATTAAACGTACATAATTAGCATAATAATTCCCAAATATGGTCTTTAAACTATTGAGACTATAGATATGAAGGGGTTGTGATGAATAAAACTGAAGATTTTTTATTGGAATTAGGCCAGATAAGTCCTAAGCACGTTTCTCAATTGTCAGAGTCTTTTAATAATTTACCAAAGAATGAGTATTGTGATGGAGAGTACCGCTTACGAAGGTATTCTCAGTTTAATTTTTCTCAGGATAAATTACCGAACATTGGAATTATAAATATATTAAAGAAACTACCAGCTAAAGCATTTACTCAAAGTGCTGACTTCAATGTCTTCCAAGGTAATGTTGTTCGACAATATGAAGAAATTGAGCAAGACATTATTGAGTCAGAGGCTTTCGTTGAAATTTTTGCGCGTTTTAAGGGCATTACAAATTTAGATGATGAGGCAAACATTGAGGTTCATCAGATGCGAATCATCGCTAAAGGTGAAGCAGGCTCTCAAGTGACACCAGAGGGTGTGCATCAAGATGGATTTCAAAATATTGGTATGTTTGTTATTGACAGTAGTAATGTAAGCGGTGGTGAACTAAATATACATACTCAACAACAAGCAAAGCCCTTTATTAAACACAAATTTGATCAAGGTGAATTTGTGGTCTTAAATGATGAAAGGTTTTGGCATAGTGCTGAAGATATTTGCTCTGCAGGTTCTGGTGGTGGACATATGGACTTGTTTGTATTAACAGCATAATAGACTAATGAGTATTGACAAATGTCGAGCTCAATTCCCCGCACTCAATCAAAAGATTGATGACACACAGCCGATCTTTTTTGATGGTCCCGGTGGATCTCATCCATCGCAAGCAGTACTTAATGCAATCATAGGCTATCTGTCGACCTCCAATTCTAATTTAGGTGGTGCTTATTTTAGTTCTCGGCAAACAGAGCAAACAATGATCCGAGCACGAGAAGCAGCAAAAGATTTATATTGTGCAAAAGATGTAAATGAAATTGTTTTCGGTGCCAATGCTACCAGTCTAAGTTTTATGATGAGTCGAGTATTGAGTAAAACTTGGCAACAAGGCGATGAGATTATAGTTACCGCTTTGGATCACTATTCCAATGTCTCACCCTGGGTGATTGAGGCTAATAAAGCTGGCGTTATTGTCCATCAAGTGAAGGTTAATGAGGAAGACTGCACACTTGATTATAAGCATTTAAGTCGATTAATTAATCTAAAGACACGTTTGATTGCATGCTCATATGCCTCCAACATTACAGGATCAATTGTTGATGTTACAAAAGTCATTGAGCTGACTAAATCCAATAGCAATGCGCTCATTTATGTTGATGCCGTGCATTTAGCACCACACCAATTGATTGATGTACAGGCGCTTGGCTGTGATTTTTTAGTCAGTTCGGCATATAAATATTTTGGACCACATTTAGGTGTTTTATTTGCTAAAGCCCAGCATTTGAACGAATTGAGCCCAGATAAGGTTGCGCCAGCAAAAAACATTAATCCAAATCGATGGGAAACAGGCACACAAAATTATGAAGCCATGGCTGGCTTGTCTGCGACTGTCGATTATTTGAGCTCATTAGCGGGTGTTGAAGGTGGATCAAGACGAGATAAACTTGAAACAGCTTTCCAAAACATTGCTATGTATGAGCATGAATTGAGTCGCCTATTTCTTAACAAAATAAATGCGTATCCTCAAATCACTCTTTATGGCATTAAAGATAAAGGTCGATTGAATGAGAGAACCCCAACTTTTGCTTTTACAATTAAGGGTGTAAACCCGAGAGCGGTGTCTGAGTTTTTTGGTGCACATTATGTCTGTATTTGGGATGGACACTTCTATGCTCCAGGCTTGATCAATCAATTGGGACTGACTGAATCTGGTGGTGTTATTCGAGTAGGGTGTATGCATTACAACACTGTTGATGAGGTTGAGTATTTTTTTGTTTTATTGGATAAGTTTTTGGAAATGTAAGGCCAGTGCAGCAGATAGAACGCGTCTAAAATAGAATATATGCATTAATATGCTATACTATTTATTTTTTTTAGAATAATAATGCAAAGTATTGATTTAATTGACCAAAAAATCCTCTCACTTTTGCAAAGCGATAGCAATCTCAGTGTGGCTGAAGTAGCTGATAAAGTGAATTTATCCCAGTCACCTTGCTGGCGAAGAATTTCACGCTTAAAAGAAGAAGGCTATATTAAAAACAAAGTAATTTTGTTGGATCGGCAAAAACTCGGTTTGCACTCAGTGGTTTTTGTAAATATCAAGCTCAACGCTCATGGCAGAAATTTTTTGAGTGAGTTTGAGGAGGCTGTGGTCAGTTTTCCTGAGGTGGTGGAGTGTTGGACAGTTACAGGTGGCATGGATTATTCACTTCGAATTATTACCAAGGACATTCAAAGCTATGAGCGTTTTTTGCGTAAATATTTATTACAGTTACCTCACATCTTAGAAGTGAAGAGCCATGTTGGTATTACTGAAGTCAAACATACCACCCAGTTGCCGATAAATTGCTAGTTTTTATAATTAACAATTTAGTTTAGATTTGAAAGGAAATCGATTACCCCTCTCTCATATACTTTGACCACATGGGCAGATGCTTATCATATATCCCTCTCTCTCAGATGAAATGAAGTTTGGAATTTAGTTTCACCTGTCTATAATAGCCTCCATGAAAAAACTACTACTACTTCTAACATTATCCTTTTTCTCAATTCAAGGTTTTGCAGCAGGATGTTCTGATGGCAGTGAGCCAGTAAAGAGTATTTTTTCACAATAACCAGGGATTATATTATGAAAGCATTAGTTAAAAGCCACTCAGAGAAAGGGATTTGGCTTGAAGACGTACCCATGCCAGAGGTAAGCAGTAACGATGTGCTCGTCAAAGTTCAGAAAACTGCAATTTGTGGTACTGACGTACATATTTATAATTGGGATGCGTGGGCAAAAAAAAACATTTCTGTGCCGATGACAACAGGCCATGAATTTGCTGGCGTTATAGCTGAGTTAGGTCAAAGCGTAGTTGGACTAGAGGTTGGCGATGTGGTTTCTGCCGAGGGCCATATAGTTTGCAATCGATGCCGTAACTGCCTAGGAGGACGTAAACACCTGTGTCCTAATACTATTGGGATTGGGGTTAATCGAAACGGTTCTTTTGCAGAGTATGTATCAGTTCCAGCAGAAAATGTATTTAAACCAAGTGTGAAAATTTCAGCGGATTTACTAGCCTGTTTCGACCCCTATGGGAATGCTGTTCATACCGCGCTTTCATTTGACATGGTGGGAGAGGATATTTTAATAACTGGCGCAGGTCCAATTGGAATTATGGCAGCAATGGTTGCTGCTCATAGTGGTGCTCGTAATATAGTAATTACTGATTTAAATGAATACCGCCTTAATTTAGTTAAAAAAATCTTACCAAAAGTCATTACTGTGAATGTTGAAAAAAATCAAATCACGAAAGAATTAATGGAAAGTTTAGGTATTTTTGAAGGCTTTGATGTTGGCTTTGAAATGTCAGGCTCCCCTCAGGCATTCGGGGAGATGCTTAATAAAATGATTAATGGCGGTAAGGTAGCAATGCTAGCTATCATGCCTTCGGGCTCTGGTATTGATTGGGACTTGGTTGTATTCAAAGGGTTACATATAAAAGGTATTTATGGTCGTGAGATTTTTGAGACTTGGTATAAAGGCTCTATGATGGTACAAAGTGGGCTCCCACTTGAAAAAATTATTACCCACCATTACCACTACACTGACTTCCAGAAGGGTTTTGATGTAATGTGTTCAGGCCAATCTGGCAAAGTCATCCTCAATTGGGAAGATTAATTTAAGGAATTTTAATGAGTTTTAAAAGCGCAAAAGCCAGCCTAGAAAAAGATTTAAATGCCATTAAAGAGGCAAGTTTATGGAAAACTGAACGCGTCATTGTATCTGACCAGAAAAACCAAATTACACTTGAAGGTGGCGCTGAAGTGATCAATATGTGTGCGAACAATTATCTTGGTTTAGCAAATCATTCTGAGGTAATTCAAGCAGCTAAAGATAGTTTTAGTGACTGGGGTTTTGGCCTGTCATCTGTTCGCTTTATTTGTGGCACTCAGAGCATCCATAAAAAACTTGAGTACAAGGTTAGTGAATTTCTTGGCATGGAAGATACGATTCTCTATGCAGCTTGTTTTGATGCCAATACAGGCCTCTTTGAAACAATTTTGTCTAAGGATGATGCTGTTATATCTGACGAACTCAACCACGCTTCAATCATTGATGGTGTTCGTCTTTGTAAGGCCGCTAGATTTCGTTATAAACATAATGACATGACTGATCTTGAAGCAAAACTGATTGAAGCTAAACAGGGTGGAGCAAGACGTATCCTAATTACCACTGATGGTGTTTTCTCGATGGACGGCACTATTGCACAGCTCGATAAGGTATGTGACTTGGCTGATAAGTATGATGCCATGGTTCATCACGATGACTGTCATGCGACTGGCTTTATTGGTAAGACGGGCAGGGGAGTTCATGAATATTGTGGTGTCATGGACCGTGTTGATATTATTACTGGAACCTTTGGCAAAGCGCTTGGCGGTGGCTCGGGTGGTTACACTTCAGGCCGCAAGGAAATCATTGATATGTTGAGGCAAGGTTCCAGACCCTATTTGTTTTCAAATACCGTAGCGCCTTCGATATGTGCAGCTTCACTTAAAGTGTTAGAGATGCTCTCAAATTCTACAGAACTTAGAGATCGTCTAGAAAAGAATACGCGTTACTTTCGCCAAGGTATGCAAGAAGCAGGCTTTAATGTTGATGATGGCGTTCATCCAATAGTTCCAGTCATGCTAGGTGATGCCAAATTAGCACAAAAGATGTCAGTCAAACTTCTAGAAAAGGGGATTTATGCTATTGGTTTTTTCTTTCCTGTGGTACCAAAAGGCAAAGCAAGAATCAGAGTACAAATATCAGCGGGACATACCAAAAGTGATCTAGACAAAGCAATTGAAGCTTTTTCCTTTACTTACAAGGATTTATCAGGTTGAAGAAAAACATTCACTCCTCCCTCACACATCAAACGCAAAAGTTGCTTTTATAGGCCTTAATTGTTCCTTTCCTAAAATCATATCTGCTGCACGAGCAGCTATCATTTGAGTTGGGGCATTTAAATTTCCTGAAATTATTTGCGGCATAACAGAGGCATCGACAACGCGAAGATTTTTGATTCTGTGTACTTTCATTTGGTCATCAACAACTGCCATTTCACCACCCCCCATAGCACAAGTACAGCTGGGGTGATAATCGGTCTCCGCGGCATCTCTTATAAACTGCTCAATGTCAGCCTCAGATTGCACTTGTGGACCCGGTATTAACTCGACCCCCCTGAATTCATCAAATGCAGGCTGTGAAATGAGTTCACGCGCTTTTTTAAATCCATTCACCATATCAGCTAAATCTTCTGAGTCTTGGAAGTAATTAAATGTCATTAATGGTTTTTCAAGTGGATTCGCAGACTTTAGAGTTACTTGCCCCCTACTTCGAGGTCGCAGATGATCTACATGAATTGAAAAAGCTTGTAGTAAGGATATTTTGTCGTCATTATATTCAATTCCTACTGGACCAAAGTGATACTGAATGTCAGGGTATGCTTGACTTGGACTGCTTTTTATCAGTCCACCCGCTTCCCAAATATTTGAAGTTGCGATTCCCTTTCTAGTAAAGACCCATCTTATACCGGTTGCTAATTTTCGATGAAGTTGATTAACTTTATGTATTGGAAAACTTTTTTTGCATGCGTATTGTAATATGACACACGAATGGTCTTGAAGGTTTTGGCCAACACCTGGAAGATCTGCATGAATTTCTATTCCATGCTCTTTTAGATGCTTTGATGGGCCGATACCAGAAAGCATCAGTAAATGTGGGGAGTTTATTGCCCCACCCGATAGTATTACTTCTTTATTAGCTTTTACTGAATGAAGCTTTCCCTTGTGCATAAAGGAAACCCCATTTACTGAATTGCCAGTAATATTTATTTTCATGACCTGTGCTTTTGTGAGGAGCGTTATATTTCCTCGAGCAAGGGCTGGCCTTAGATATGCTCCAGCAGCACTGCATCGACGCCCATGTTTTCGGGTTGCATCAAGCCTTGCTATACCTTCGGGATTAAAACCATTAAGATCTTCAGAATAACCTTGTCCAGATTGTCGTCCCGCTTCTTCAAGTGCATCAAACAAAGGATTATCAAAAGAACCTTTTGTGACGCCAAGATTGCCGCTACCTCCTCGCCACTCATCTTCACCACGATCTGAATTCTCACCTTCTTTAAAATAAGGTAAGCATTGATCATAAGACCAATCCTTTAATCCACATTCAGTTTGCCAGCGATCATAATCTAATGGATGACCTCGCATATAAACCATTGAGTTAATAGACGAAGAGCCTCCAACAACTTTACCTCGAGGCATTGGAACATTTCGATCAAAAAGCTCTGGTTCATTCTCGGTTGAATAATTCCAGTTAATCTTTGGGTTTCGGTAAGCTTTATAAACACCAGCAGGTATATGGATCATCAAATTGTAATCCATTGGACCCGCCTCTAAAACTAAGATTTTATGTTTCTTATCTTCACCAAGCTTATTTGCAAGTACACACCCTGCTGAGCCGGCGCCAACTATTACATAATCATAATTTTCCATAAAACTCAACGCTTAAAACACTTTAAGCAATAGTTTAAATTAACTCTCCCTAACACATCAAACGAAATTTGGACTTTAAGTACTTATCTAATTTATTTAACTAATATATAGCGAACAATCAAAGTCAATAGGAGATATTTACTTTGATGTGAGAGTGCTCGCTATCTGTCAATAAACCAACCTCACTTTAGCCTTAGGAGAATACTTTAGTAGCTTAAATTCTAAGTTTTCAAAATTGCTTCTTGATGAATATATAGTCTATTATGGCCTATAATTATAAGTGATAGAACTTAAGTAACAATCTTTATCTAATAAACTCCTAATCTTCATTTAGCCTTCATACCAAAGGCCTAGAATAATAGCTATGAATAAGAAGCTACTCTACTCACTCATTGGTTTATTTATAGGATTAGTTATTTCCTTTAGTGCTAACGCCGACCTTGATAAAGCTATCGCTTACGCTGAAGCTGGTGATGTAAAAAAAGGACAGATGGAGCTTGTCAATATTAGTCAAAGAGCAATGGCTGGAAATCCAAAGTCTATGTGTGAGTTTGGCACGATGTTCAAGAAAGAAGGCTACTGGATTGTTCAAAGCGATGAAGATGCTATAGAGTGGTGGCTTAAGTCTGCTGAATTAGGATATGCTCCGTGCCAGTTTAGTATCGGCGCCGCTTATCTCATTGGCTCAGGAATTGAAAAAGATTTATCGAAAGCCAAGTTTTGGTTACAAAAAGCAAAGGACAGCACCTTTGAGAAGTACAGTGATTCAGCCAATGTTCTTTATGCCATTCACGAGCTAGACAAGGTGAAGGATGATATGTATTACAATATGCCTACATTCCTATTAAATGATTAATATTACCGCATATATTCAGACTTTGAAGATATGGGGGAGGCTCGTTGCTATTGGAAAGGTATATATACGGTAGTCATTTCAGCTAGGACTAGCTTATTTTTTTGTTACACCTAAATTAATGCGTCAATTCCAGCTTGAGCAACTACTATATCTTGGTCAGAACTTCCAGAACTACAACCAATTCCACCAACAATCTGACTATCAACAAAAAGTGGTAAGCCACCGCCAACAACGCAAAAACGGCCTTGATGCGAAGTTTGGATACCAAATGCTGGTCCGTGATTAATAACAGATTTTCCATAATCTAAGGTCGCTTTTCTAGCTGCTGCTGCAGTAAATGCCTTATCGATTGAGACATTAATGCTTGTAATTTTTGCATCATCCATTCTTGTAAATAACATGAGGTGACCACCATCATCAACAATAGCGATATCCATATCTATGCCTATCTCAATTGCTTTATTAATGGCACCATTCATCATTTTCGTTGTATCTTCACGTGTTAGTTTTAGGACTTGCTTCATAACTTAAATCTCGGAACAGCTAATTCACTTCGCTGTAATCTCTGTTTGACTTGCTTATAGATAATATGACTCATGAAACCCCCCTTTATATTGATCACTTTGATAATAATATAACTTCATTTTCGATGAGTAGATTTAGTAATTATCAAAGGCGATTTAGGTCAAATCAACTGACACATTTATTACGGTTTAATATTTACCTTAAGGTGTTGCCCCATAAGAGATTTGAACTATCTGTTGCCAAGATGATTCTGTCTTTACTATCCCTCGGATATATATTCAGACTTTGAAGGGTACGGGGGAGGCTCATTGCTATTGGGAAGGTATATATACTCCCTCCCTCTTACAAAAAACGAAATTTTGACTTTAGTCCAAGTTGAATTATAATTCTCTTATGAAGGTATGAATTCATATCTAAAAAAGTAACAAGGGTTTTTTTAATTTATATTATTGGATGAAATCAAATGGCTTATGTAGTAACCGATAGCTGTATCAAATGTAAGCACTTAGATTGTGTTGAAGTATGCCCAGTAGATTGTTTCTACGAAGGCGAAAATACGCTAGTTATTAATCCAGATGAATGTATTGATTGTGATGTATGTGTGCCAGAATGTCCAGTTGACGCAATATTGTCTGATAATGACCCCGGTAGCTCTAAATGGCTGGAGTTCAATAGAAAATATAGTACTGAGATGATGTGGCCAGTAATAACTCAAAACGGAGACCCAGATCCTGAACATGAAAAATATCACCCAGATAATTTTCCAGATGGAAAGATGCATTTATTTTCTGAAAAACCCGGAAATGGTGACTAAAGAGACAAGCTAATTGATATCAGCTATGTATTAATAACGCCCCTCTCACACAAAAAACGAAAAGAGGTTTCTAGTTACTTACTCTCCTCTTTAAGAGCTTTATCCAATCTCTTTAAAGAGCCTGGACTCCAGCTAGAATTATTAATATCTGACTCTTCAGACCTTGCATTAGTGGCTTTTATTGCTTTTTCTTGTAAGGATAGTTTTTTTTCCTTTGTTTTTGGATCTACATTTTGTTTTTTCATAGTTCTCTCCGTTAGTTGAAGTAAAGCTATTTCTTCCTAATTGTACTCTTTTTATTAGAATTCAGCCTCCCTTCACAGATCAAACGAAGTTTAGGTTTTTAATTCAGTTTAGGTTTTGTAAAAAAAGCCTTTATAGCAAGTATTATTCCAATAACGATTATCAACCAAGACAGGCCTGACATTGTAAGTTTAAATGAGTTGATTCCAGAACCTAGCGAGACCAATGTTTCGGATATGAAGCTAGAATTTACATAGCTTTTTATCATCAACAGTTCAATGTAGTTCTCTGACCAATCGGCAATCATAGTTAGGATAGTAGGGGCTATCAAAAATAGACGTTTGTTTTTAAAGATATACACAATCCAAGATCCAAACGTCGCAGTAGAAATAAGAGCAAAAATTGGGTCCCAAACCTTTAGGAATTGACTATAGCAAAGAAGCTGATCTTGAGTCCGTGATCCAAAGAAACTCTGCACCATATCTTGAGTATAAGAAAAAGAAAGGCCCAGTGAGTTTGATCCGACATCTAGCCTGAAGCAGCTACTGTTCGGGACAAAAATGAACGCCATATACAAGAAAAGTGCTATAGTAAATCCTATAGCGAAGTATAGAGTTCTGTGGTTTTTGGAATCTTTAGTTGTTATGGCCATGTTTTTACCTGTCAATGAGTTACGTTAATATTATTCTCCGCTCGTATTATAGATACATAAACACTATCGCTCTTATATAAATTAAGACTTTGTAGGCATAAGGGGCTTTGTATAACCCCATTTACATACCAAACGAAATTTGGACTCTTATGTATACTATTACGATAATTGATATGGAGTAGTTTATGAAGAGAATGCACATTCACTTATCAGTAGATGACCTAGATAAGAATATAAAATTTTATACAACCATGTTTGGCGCTGAGCCAACTATCCAGCATAGTGACTATGCTAAATGGCGATTAGAAGACCCTTCTGTTAACTTTGCAGTTTCAGATAAAGGCCGTGATAGTGGCCTTAATCATCTAGGGCTTGAGCTAGATTCAGACGAGGAGTTAGAGAAAATTCATCAGAGAATCAATGAAAGTAATCTTGATAATCTTGAGGAAAAAAGCGCGCAATGTTGTTATTCTGAGTCAGACAAGTATTGGACGTTAGATCCGCAAGGAATAGCTTGGGAAAACTTTTATACGTTAGGAGAGATACCAATCTATGGAGCCAATTCAAGTAAAGATTCTGAAGACTCATTAAACAGCTGTGGTATTAGTAAAGCTGCGCCTTCATCTCAATCAAATTGTTGCTGAGTGTATTGTCTATCAACTTTGAAATCTGTTTAATATAATCCTCCTCAAGCGTCAAATGATAAAAAAATCATTCAAGTTGTTGGCGGGTGTATTTATTGTATTAATACTAATCGCCGT
>CAJQTP010000046.1 GCA_905620445.1 uncultured Candidatus Thioglobus sp. | reverse complement strand
TTTTTGCTGTTTAATTTAAGTAATTTTTTGACCAAAGTAAACCCTACACCTGGTTCAAGAACTGCCTGCTCATTTTCTTGTTGGTGTTTGGCGTAAGCCTCAATACCTTCATCTTTAAATATTTGATGGGAGTGATCAAGATTAAACAATGCTCTTGAGGAGATTGCAATGACTAATTTTGTGCTTTCAGTTTTTATTTGCTTTTTGACCATTGTGCACCATTGTACCTATCCAGACAATAATCTAGCCACCTTAGCATGAAGAGGTTAAGCTCTAATTGGAAGGCTAAATCACTACAGTCATTAATTAAAGGATGAGAGTCATTGATTCTTGTTTCTTTGCAAATTGAGGTAACCTCTAAGAGTCTTGCATCAAAATATATTTTGAAACAAATATCTGGCCGATTAATAATTTTCTCTTGAGATTCAATCTTGTGAGTCAGTGTATATGTTCCTGTATAAGGGGCTTTATCATGGCAAAGTAAAAACAGGTCATTAGATGGTTTTTTTATTCCAACAAAGTCATCCTTAATAGATGGTAGAAGCGGTATAAGCCTTGAAATTTTTTTAAAGTTAAGCTCAAAAATATCAGCTATATTTGAGTAAGTTACTTTTTTTTGGTTATAAATTAATTTATTTAGTATTTGATCGTTTGTCATAGCCATACTGTTTCACAATTAATTTCGCCTTCATCACTCAAATTGTAGTGGTTATAACCAATCATTTCTGGACCATTAAATTGAAGAGAAGTCGATGGACATGAAAAGAGCTTTACATCGTTTCTGATAAACTCAGAGCTTTGATGAGCATGGCCCCAAATAACTGCTTTGATGTTACTGAACTTATCTAGGGTATTAAAAAAATCATCTGGATTTTCTAAGGATTTTTGATCATCCCAATTACTTTCCATTGAAATTGGAGGGTGATGAAGGCAAAGCACAATAAATTTTTTGGTTGAAGATAGGATGTTTTCAGTTAATAGTTTAAGTTCATCTTTTCTCAAGAAACCACTAGTCTTATTATCTTGAACAGAGTCCATTGAAATTATTTCCCAATCTGCAATTGTAAGTTTTGTTAAATAATTTTGACTGAATGCTGAAGATAAATTTAACTTATTGTCGTGGTTTCCAGGAACAACAGAAAGGTTAGCGCTGATTGGTTTGGCTATCTCTTTAAATATTGAGTAGGATGATGAAGTCCCATTATGTGTCAAGTCTCCACTAATTATTAGTGCATTATAATTTCTACTAGCAATACTTTTGACTACAGAGCTGAGATTTTTTTGAGAATCAGTACCCCATACATTTTTTTCATCATCAATGTGACTATCGCTAATTTGAATAAAGGAGTTGGTCATGGAAACTATATTGGTAAATTTATTTTTTACGGAAGCTTTAGAAGTCGCCTTGATCAAAATTTGACATGTTTTTAACATACGACGCATCCATTTGATCATCACTAACGCCCTGAAATCTATCTTCAAAAGCTAAATCTTCAAATTTAGAATATTGTCCTACAAAGGCTAGTTTAATATTACCCGTTGCTCCATTTCTATGTTTCGCAATTCTTAAATCAGCTTTCCCTACTTCCTCTGGATTGGTGTAGGAGTCGTCATGATAAACTTCATCACGATATATAAATCCAATAATATCAGCATCTTGCTCAATTGAGCCTGATTCACGTAAATCAGCCATTTGAGGTATTCTTCCTTTGCCAGTTTTTGAGCGAGATTCTACGCCTCGATTAAGCTGAGAGAGCGCAATTACTGGAACATTAATTTCCTTAGCAAGAGCTTTTAATGAGCGTGAAATTTCTGAGATCTCTTGAACTCTATTTTCTGATTTTCCATGCACAGTCATTAATTGTAAGTAATCTACCATTATCAAACCAAGATCTGGATATTTTCTTTTAAGTCTTCTACATTTTGCGCGTATTTCAGTTGGAGTGATTGAAGGTGTTTCATCGATCAAAATTGTATTTTCTTCAAAAGCTCTTACTGCGTGATTAAAGCTATTCCAGTCAATTTCAGACATGTCTCCATCACGTAATTTACTTGAATCTATGCGCCCAAATGATGAAATCATTCTTATCACTAATTGCTCTGTAGGCATCTCAAGACTAAAAACTGCAACAGGCGTTGAATTATGAATTGCTACATGCTCTACAATATTCATTGATAAAGCTGTTTTACCCATACTTGGCCTTCCTGCGATAATTATTAGATCGCCATTTTGAAGTCCTGATGTTAATTTATCCAATTCAGAAAACCCAGTCTCAGTTCCTTTAAAGCCTTTCTTTTCTTGCATTTCATGAACGCGATTGACAACATCTTTGATAATGTCTTTTACATTTGTAATTTCTTGCTTATTGCGACTGACTTGTTCTGCAATTTCAAAGATTTTTCTTTCAGATAAGTCTAGTAAATTGTTAACTTCAATATCTTTTGGATGGAAAGCAGTATCAGCCAGTTCTCTTCCAATCTTGATTAGTTGCCTAAAGATTGAAAGCTCTCTTACATGCTTTGCATAAGCATCAATATTCGAGACACTTGGCGTGTTTTCCGCAATTTGAGCAAGGTAAGCAAATCCTCCAATAGACTCCTCGTCGTGTGTCTTGATAACTTGCTCTTTGACGGTAAGTATGTCTGCAGGCTTGTCGTGCTCAAGAAGGATCACTATTGCATCATAAATGATGCGGTGAGAGGCTTGATAGAAATCATCAGAACTAATTATGTTAACAACGTTATCCCAAGAATCATTGTGCAATAATAGACCGCCGAGAACTGACTGCTCAGAGTCAATTGAATTTGGTGGTATTTTTGGGTTTTCAATATCCATTAGTGCATTTTAGAAAAATAAAAAGCCCTCAAAAAGGGCTTTTTATTTTAACTTACTTATGTGATTTGAATTAACTTATTCTGCTTCAGTTGAAGCTATAACTATTATTTTAACCGTTACAACAACTTCTGCATAGAGAGAAACTGTCACTTCATATTCACCTGTGTTTCTTATGGCTTCAGACATATTAATGTCTCTTTTTTCAACTTCAAAACCTTGTGCAAGAAGGTTTTCAGCAATATCAGCAGGACTAACAGAGCCATAAAGTTTTCCTTCTTCGCCTGCATTTGCTGTAATTGTACATACAACATCTGACATTGCAGTTTCTTTAGATTGTGCGTCTGTCATGGCTGCAAGTTCTTTAGCTTCAAGATCTGCACGTATTGTTTCAAAAGTAGCCATATTAGCCTTGTTGGCAGGCTTAGCTTTCCCTTGAGGAATTAAATAGTTTCGAGCATAGCCAGATTTAACGTTTGCAATATCACCAAGGCTACCTAATTTTTCATTTTTTTCTAATAAAATTACTTTCATGAGGCCTCCTATTTTTTGTGTTTATCAGTATATGGAATTAACGCTAAGAACCTTGCTCGTTTAATCGCAGTAGTTAGCTGTCTTTGAAATCTAGCTGTTGTACCAGTTATTCTTGATGGAGTGATTTTTCCACTCTCGTCAATGTTTCTGAGCAAAGTTTCGACATCTTTATAATCGATCTCCTTAACACCAGCTTTTGTAAAACGACAAAAGCGGTTGATAGGGATTTGAAATTTACGTCTTTTAGTTACTTGTTTTTTAGCCATTACAATCTCCTATTTCTTGTCAGCAACACGATCTTTGGTTTTATCTTTACCATGATCTTTATCTTTATCAGATTCTGTAACCATAATTGATGGATCAGTGATAGCCACTTTCTTAGAGATTATTAAGTTTCTAAGTATGGCGTCATTGAATCGGAAGTTATAGTTCAATTTATCGAGAGTATCTTTGTCACACTCAATATTCATCATTAAATAATGTGCTTTATAGATTTTATCGATTGGATAGGCGAGGTGTTTACGACCCCAGTCTTCATCTCTGTGAACCATACCACCACCTGAAGTGATTAGTTCTTTGTATTTTTCAATCATTGTCGTTACCTGAGAGCTTTGATCAGGATGGACAATGAGAGTTATTTCATAATGTCTCATTAACATCTCCTTACGGTTAAAAAAAGCTTGCCAACTAGTGCTGATCAAGCAAGGAAGGGGGTATTTTATACTACTTAATCTATATTTATCAATTATTTACTCTTCTTGTCGTATTATGTATACATTGAGATAAACTGTTTAAATAAACACTATTTTATAATTTGTTACATGGCAACTAAACTTGAAGTTTGTATTGATAACTTAGCTGGGCTTGAGGCATGCATCGAGGGTAATGCAGACAGGATAGAGCTTTGCAGCTCACTTAAGCATGGTGGCCTAACTCCAACAGTTGAATTAATGAAACAAGCATCAGAATCTAAAATACCTTTGCGTATTATGGTTCGCCCAAAAAGTGCTAATTTTCATTATTCACCTTCAGATGTAAATCAAATGAAAAAAGATATTGATATGGCCCACTCCTTTGGCTTTGAGGGCGTTGTTTTTGGAGCCACATCAACCAGTGGATGTATTGATCAAGCTATTCTAGAGAAGCTTGTCGAGCATGCATCTGGATTAAAGAAAACTTTACACAGGGCTATTGATACTATATCGAAGCCAGTTAGTGCAGTTGAGATTGCAACTGATTTAGGCTTTGATTGTATCTTGTCCTCTGGAGGTGCTAAAACCGCTAATGATGGTTTGTCAGTCCTCAAAGAAATGCATATCAAGGCTTTGGGTAAAATCGAAATAATGCCCGGCTCAGGTATTAACCCAGAAAATGCTCAAAAAATTGCCTTGAGCTCTAACTTCAACTGGATTCATTCTTCTTGCTCTGGCATATTTGAAAACAGTTCTTTTACTGACTCTAATAAAATTATAAGTATAAAAAATGAAATTAATTACTAGTTCATGGATTAAACGAATACTTTTATTATGTATTTTTATTTTTATATCATATGCTTGGTATTTGAATAGCTTAGTGAAAGCTGAATTTTCTTCAGACATTGGATCAATGGAAGATGTTATTCAGGTCCAATACTCTTTTGATGAGTACCCTAAAGATTTAGTAAATATGCTTTTATTGGTTGAGGATCAATCATTTTTCAATCATAGCGGGGTTGATTTTAAGGAAATATTAAGAGTTTTATACGGCTATTTATTTGATGAAAAAGAGCTTAGAGGTGCTAGTACAATATCTCAGCAGTTAATTAAAAACTCATTACTCTCAAGAGACAAAACATTATCAAGAAAAGTAGAGGAGGCTCTAATGGCAATCATACTGGAGCTGTCATATGATAAAAAATTTATTCTTGAGAGATATATGAATACGGTATATTTAGCCCAACAAGGATCTACTGCTTTTCATGGCTTTGCTAGCGGAAGTTTGCACTACTTTGAAAAGGATGTAAGTAGTTTAAATTTGAGGGAAATGGCTACGCTTGTTGCTTTGCTTAAAGGTCCTTCTTATTTCAATCCTACTAATTTTCCTGACCGCCTTAAAAAGCGTGTTGAAATGATTTTGTCGATGCATAAAAACTATAAAAGAATAATTTGATGAATATACTTGCTATTGATACATGTACAGAGGTTGCATCTGTTACTTTATATTCTTCTGGTTTTAGGACGAGCAGAGTGCTAACTAATATTGAAAAAAGTTCTGGCCACATTCTGAAGCTTTGTGATGAGGTTTTTAATGAGTCAGGAAAAAAATTAAATGACGTTGATGTGATTGCATATTCAAAAGGTCCCGGCGCTTTTACAGGCGTTAGAATGTGTATTGGAGTTGTGCAGGGGCTTTCGCTTTCTTGCAACATTCCTACCATCGGTTTTTCAACGCTTGAATTGTTAGGATTTAGAGCATCTAAAATGCTTAAAGCAGAGAAAATTGCTGTTGCGCTTGATGCAAGAATGGGAGAAGTTTACTGGGCAGTTTATGATCATGGAGTCCTTAGTAAGATGAAAATTTGTAGTCCTGAAGATGTTGATAATTTAGGCGCTGATTTTGTAGGAGTTGGAACGGGATGGGGTGCTCATAACGATAAACTACATACAGCCACTAATATCAAGACCACTGACCTTACTATTTACCCTGAATCATCTGAATTAGTAGATTTATCTCTTCTGGCAATTGAGTCGGGGGAAAGTCCAACATTTGATCTCCCTCAACCAATATATTTACGAAACAACGTCGCTCAAAAATCATTAAAATAAAATCTTTTTTTTATAACTTTTTTTAGTTATGTGGAAATGGATTCAAAGGCAGTCGTCTCCTAAAATTTTTTACCAAACTTGCACTAATCTAACCCCTTGGTTTTTTTGGCCTTTTATTGGTTTTTTATTAGTAGGCTTATACTGGGCTCTTATTGTTTCTCCTGCTGATTATCAACAAGGGGATGGCTACAGAATTATTTTTGTTCATGTGCCTAGCGCTATTTTGTCAATGATGGTTTATGCAGTGATGGCCATTGCTGGCGGCATTGGACTCATCTGGCAAATCAAAATGGCTGAAGTTGTCGCTAAGGTTTCCGCCCCTATTGGAGCTGCCTTTACAATTATTGCCCTGGTTTCAGGGGCTGTTTGGGGAAAGCCGATGTGGGGGGCTTGGTGGGTTTGGGATGCGCGACTAACATCAGAGCTTATTTTATTGTTTTTATATCTAGCTTACATGTCACTCAATAATGCATTTGATAATCCAAAAACAGCAGCTAAGGCAAGCTCAATTTTGGCAATAGTTGGATTGGTAAATTTACCTGTTATTCATTACTCTGTTAAATGGTGGAACACCCTTCATCAAGGTTACTCAGTTGGTACAGGCGGACTAAAAGATCCCGACATGCAAATTGCTCTTGCGCTAATGTTTGTGGCATCTATTTTTCTGTATGCTTTATTGGTGGTTATTAAGGCTAAGACTGAGGTTTTAATTCGTGAGCAAAATTCTCGCTGGGTTAAAGATGAAGTGAGCGGGGCAATCTTATGACAATGGTAGAGTATTTTTCTTTTCTTCCATATGGTAAATATGCATTTTATGTATGGCTAGCATATGGAGTTTCTGCAATAACAGTTATAACGCTTTTTGTAAGTGCCAAAAGGAATCATAAAAAAGCCATAATGAGTCTTAAAAATAAGTATTCAAGAAGCTAATGACTAGAAGGCAAAACCGAATGCTGCTTGTTGCGCTCCTTGTGTTAGGAGTATTTTCAGCTGGCTATTTAGGTATCAAAGCGTTTAATGAAAATCTATTATATTTCTATACGCCAACTGATGTTGCCAACGGCAAAGCTCCAGTTGGAAAAAGCTTTAGAGTGGGCGGACTGGTTGAAAAAGATAGTGTTAAGAGGCAAGATATGATAGTAAGCTTTGTGGTGACAGATAATAATGAATCAGTTGAGGTAAATTTTGAAGGGATTCTGCCAGATCTTTTTAGAGAGGGTCAAGGCATTGTTGCAACTGGCTCAGTGTTAACTAATTGTGTGAGGTGGACTTGCAAGACCTATTTTCTAGCAACTGAAGTTTTAGCTAAACATGATGAAAACTATATGCCGCCTGAAGTCGCTGCAGCATTAAAAATTACGGCAGAAGAAGAATGAAAAAAATAATTCCATTAATTATATTTATTGTTATTGCAGCATTTCTGTTTTTAAGTCTAAATTCAAATAAAGGTGAGCTGCCTTCTCCGCTCTTAGGAAAAATGTTTCCTGCCATTGAAGGTAAAGATTTTTATACTGACGACACCGTTAAAGTTGTGAATCTTCTTGATAATAAAATGACCTTAGTCAATGTTTGGGCGTCATGGTGCACTACATGTCGAAAGGAGCATCAAATGATTATGAATATAGCTAAAAATACAGATTTGCAAATAATAGGCATTGATTACAAAGATACTCGAGAAAATGGTGCAAAGTATTTAGAAATTATGGGAAATCCTTTTGATGAAATTTTGTTTGATCCAGATGGCAAGATTGGAATGGATTTGGGGGTTTATGCGACCCCAGAGACTTTTTTAGTGGATAAAAAAGGAATGATTCTATATAAGCATATCGGTGAAATTGATCAAAATGTCTGGGATAAAAAATTTGTAGTTCATCTTAACCCTGTTGAAAGTTAAAGTATTTTTATTAAAATTGCATATTATGCAATAATTTTTTTATAATTTTTTATTGGATTTGGCTTGAGACTGCGGTTTACTGATGTATAATATTTTTCAACACCGTTATAATTTTTTTGGTGTTTACTAAATAAATTAAAATATAAGGAATATCAAAAATGAATAAATCAGATTTAGTTTCAGCAATTGCTGACAGTTCAGAACTTTCTAAGGCAGACGCTGCTCGCGCTTTAGATGCTACAACTAGCGCGATTACAGGTGCATTATCAAAAGGCGACTCTGTAGCAATTACAGGCTTTGGTAGCTTCTTGGTTAGAGCTCGTGCTGCTCGCAGTGGTCGTAATCCACAAACTGGCGCTACAATTCAAATTAAAGCATCAAATGCCCCAGCTTTCAAAGCAGGAAAATTATTAAAGGAATCTGTTAACTAAACAGTTTTTTGTCAGTATAATATGCCCGATTCCTGAAGTGATTCGGGCATTTTTTTTGGGCGCTTAGCTCAGTTGGGAGAGCATCGCCCTTACAAGGCGAGGGTCACAAGTTCAAGTCTTGTAGCGCCCACCAAAAAATTGGAGCGGTAGTTCAGTTGGTTAGAACGCCTGCCTGTCACGCAGGAGGTCGCGGGTTCGACCCCCGTCCGCTCCGCCATTTTTAATAGATTACAAGCTCTCATTGCATTGAGTAAATTGTGTGAAAATGGCATTCATTTAAAACCTATAATCGAAATCCGATGAATGTTGATACAACTAAAGATAATGATGCTCTTAATGGTGAGATTTTTCCGACGTTCGTTAGGTATTTGATTCCGTCTATTCTGGGTCTAATTGCTATGACCTCTTCCTCATTGGTGGATGGCATTTTTATTGGAAACTATGTGGGCATTACAGCTCTAGCTGCAGTTAATCTTATTATTCCGATAATTACTCTCCTATTCGGCGTTAGTATGATGATGTCGATTGGTGGCTCAGTTCGAGGCGGAAAGTATCTTGGTGAGGGAGATAAGGCAGCTGCATCTTCAATATTCAGCAAGTCGCTAATTTTTATGACTCTCTATGGTGTTGCGTCTATTACTCTGACCCTAGTGTTTGAAGAGCAGATATTTGCGAGTCTCGGCGCTACTAAAGAACTCTTCCCAGTGATGAGCGAGTATTACCGCATCATCATGCCATTTGTAATTTTTCAGTTGATTATTATCCCTCTGTATTTCTTCATCCGTTTAGATGGCTTACCTAATCTTGCCGCCATTGCGCTTGGAGTTGGCGCGGTAGTTAATATTGCACTGGACTATTTATTTATTGCGGTTTATGACTGGGGGCTAACTGGCGCAGCGTGGGCAACAGGCATATCAGAAGTTCTATCGCTATTAGTTATTCTGTTTTATTTTTTCATGCCAGAGAGGACGTTAAGTTTTAGTTTTCGACAGAACAACTGGATGGAAGTATTCCAGGCAGCATATAACGGAATTTCTGAATTTATTAATGAGGTATCTGGAGCAATTATTGCATTTATCTTTAACTGGATGTTGATCCAACGTGCTGGAGTTGACGGCGTTGCGGCTATTACAGTTGTCAATTATATGTTGATGACAGGATTTATGATGTTCTTTGCCATTGAGGATACTAGCCAGGTGATGATTTCTCAAAATTATGGAGCTCGCAATTCAGAGCGTACTAGAGCTTTTCTAAAAACTGCTTGCGTTATAGTTGCTTTATTAAGTTTATTTTTTATAACTGTATTGGTAACAGCAAGTGAGCCCCTGATTTACCTATTTGTTAATGAGAAGGGCAGTGCTCAAACTGTAGCGTTGGCTCTGGAGTTTGTTACTTATGTTTGGCCAATTTTTATTTTTGCTGGCTTTAATATGATGATAACTGGCTACTTAACTGCTATTCATCTGCCTTTTCAGTCTGCGCTTTTAGCAATGAGTCGTGGATTGATTCTTCCAACTGGTCTTTTAATACTTTTTTATAGCTTACTATCCGATTTCCGGTTTATTGCTGCTCTTTCAATTGCTGAAGGTGTTGCCTTTATCCTTGCGATAGCTCTATTTCTTTTATATAGTCCTCAAAAAGCAATCTCTAGAATAAGATAAGGCCCAAAGATAGGGCCTTATTTATAAGCTCTTTTTATAGCTGTTAGTTGTTATCCCATACTGCGAATGACTTGCCCTGATTATTGAACTCATAGCCAATAAAAGGCTCGTCACTAATGACTTGACCATCATGGCCTGGAGCAATAGAATACGCATCACCCGCATTAACAATCATCTCGGTGCCATCATCATGAGTAACACGCATGCTTCCCTGAATACAAGCACCTAAATGACCTGCTTGGCAACTATCACCACCAACATGAGGTTTAATACACTCCGACCACATCCATCCTGGTTGAGCTGTTACTCTAATAGCTTTTACTGTTCCAAATTCAAGCACTTCTGCACGAGTCTTGTCTGGTGATATTAAATCATCAGGAGTATCAAAAGATTTTCTAACTAAGTTCGCCATAAAACTTCTCCTTTTATTTTTAAAGAAATTTAATTATAGCTCAAAATTAATTCTATCTCATATATCAGAGAGACTTTAGTCAGATTTGTTTTAGTGGTTATCTTTATCTAAACAACTCCTAATCTTCATCTATCCTTTATGTATGACACCTAGAATGGTCGCCATGAAAAATAAATTACTCCTACTAATATCTTCTCTAATACTCTCATTTAATGCTTATGGTGAGTGGACAACTGTACTACCAGGCAATACTTCCTCTTTATACATCGACTTTGAAACACTCGAAGAGCGAGAGGGTTTTATTTATTGGCTTTATATGGATTCATGGAGTGATGGAAGTGCTAAATCTAATGCCCAGGGTGATTGTAATTTAAAGGGGTTTAAAGTTAATAAAAGAGTTAATTTTTCAATGCCTATGGGAGAGGGTGAAGGTATTGAAAATAATATGGTTAGTTCTTGGGAATACTATGAGCCAAATACTGGTTATGAAATCTTATTAAATTTTATATGTCAAATGTCAAAGCTAAATCCTGAACAACAGGCAATCCGTATTGAGGCGTTAACAAAAAGAAATGAAGAGTTTGAAAGACAAAGAAACGGACTTACTAAAGATTCTGAAGTAGAAAAAAACTCATCTCAAATGAGTGTCTTAAAGTCACCCTACATTAAGAGTGTTGAGGCAAATATTAAAGCATTTTGGCGCTATGAAGCCGCAGAAGACAGCTGGAGTTGTGATGTGCTAATTAATCAAGCTGAGAATGGTGCTGTAGAGGGCGTAAAAATTCTAGGGTGTGATTTACCTGCAATGTCAAAAAGCAATGCAAAAGCATTTGGAGCATCTATCAGAAGGGCAGTCTTTAAATCATCGCCTCTTCCACTTCCTCAAGATGAGGAAGTATTTGATAAAGAAATCGTATTTAAATTTAGTGTTAAGTAATCCATGGATATGCTAACACTTTGCCCTTGAGCGAAAATAAAGCTCATTGCTCTTTGCTTACCGCCAGTCAAGATTGATAATATTAAAGCGCTCTAGTACAATGACGCTATATTATTTTTACATCCTAATTAGACATGAAAGATAGCCCAATAAGTTCAACCGTTGACTTTGAAAAAGATGGTGTTCAGCATGGATTTCTAAAGCTTCCGCATTCTCATGATGATTCTGCTTGGGGATCAATTGTTATTCCTATAACAGTTGCAAAAAATGGTCAGGGCCCAACCATTCTTTTCACTGGCGCAAATCATGGCGATGAATACGAAGGGCCAATCGCTCTTTTTGATTTGGCGAGTCAAATTAAAGCTGAAGATATTTCTGGGCGCGTCATTATTGTTCCTGGAATGAACTATCCTGCTTTTCAGGCGGGCAAGAGGACGTCGCCAATTGATGGTGGGAATATGAACCGAGTTTTTCCTGGAGATCCTGAGGGTAACTTTACTGAGAAAATTGCGGACTACTTTAATCGCACTCTTCTTCCTCTTGCTGATTATGTGCTGGATTTTCATTCTGGCGGTAAGACTTTGGATTTTCTGCCTTTTTGTTGTGCTCATGTACTAAAAGATAAAGAGCAGCAAGCTAAATGCATTGCAGCTATGAAGGCTTTTAATGCGCCACACTCCGTAATGCTTTTAGAGATCGATGCGGTCAACATGTATGATACTGCAGCAGAAAATATGGGTAAAGTTTTTATTAGCACTGAGCTTGCTGGAGGCGGAACGACTTCTGCCTATACAGTCGGTATTGCTAAAAAAGGAATCCGAAACATTCTTCGTCATGCCGGCATCACTAAAGGTGAAATGGAGGTTGATGAAACGATGAATTTAGATATGCCCGATGAGCGCTGCTATGTTTTTAGTGAGACAACTGGACTGGTAGAGCACTGCGTTGACCTTGGTGATAAAGTAAAGAAAGGCCAGCTTGTTGCTAAAGTTCACAATATAGAGCGAACAGGAACAGAGCCAGTTGAGTACTTTGCTGGAATTGATGGTATTTATACTGGAAGGCACTTTCCAGGGCACGTAGTTAATGGTGATTTTCTTGGCATCGTTGCAGTTCCTGTCTAGGCCTCATTAACCTCAAGCGACAAAAGAATATTTTCATGAATTACACTTTAAGGAGTCTTGAATGAATGCATTATTTGCATCAGATAACGTAACTAGTGCTTGCCCTGAGGTCATGGACGCTGTCATTGCTGCCAATTCAGGTATTGCAGGGTCTTATGGGGATGATGAGTGGTCTTTAGCATTAAAAAATAGATTGTCTAAGATTTTTGAAATTGAGGTTGAGGTCTTTCTTGCGGTAACCGGAACCGCTTCAAATGCATTAGCGCTTTCCGCTCTTGCTCCAGTTTTTGGAAAAATTTATTGCCATGAGCTATCGCATATAAATACTGATGAATGCGGCGCACCAGAACTTTTTACGGGTGGCGCTAAGTTAGTTCCAATGCGCAGTAGTAATGGAAGAATAGATGCGGGTGATCTAGCCGAAACTATAAGGGGTACAGGTAATGTTCACGTTACCCAGCCTTCTGTTGTGAGCGTAACCATGTCATGTGAAACTGGCACCCTGTATCAACTGGACGAGATTAAGGCTATTTCTAAAATAGCGCGCGATAATAAAATGAGCGTACATATGGACGGAGCTCGATTTGCAAATGCTCTTGTTTCTCTTGACGTAAGCCCTGCAGAGATGACCTGGAAATCTGGAGTTGACGTCCTAACATTAGGCGGCACAAAAAATGGCTGCCTTGCCGCTGAAGCAGTTATATTTTTTAAACCCGAGATGGTTGGAAATTTTCCATTTTTGCATAAAAGGTCAGGTCAGCTTCTATCTAAAATGCGCTTTATTTCTTCACAGCTTGAAGCGTATCTAACTGATGATGTATGGCTTAGAAATGCTCGCCATGCAAACGCAATGGCGAAAATTTTGAGCGAGGGTTTGGATGCTTTTTCGAATATTAAGCTCGCATATCCAACACAGTCCAATGAAGTTTTTGTTCATCTTCCACGTGACGTTATAGATTATTTAAATAATTCTGGTTACGATATTAATGAAGAAGAGCTTGATGGTAAGGCGGTTCGGTTTGTAACAGCATGGAATTCTGAGTTAAATGATATTAATAATCTTTTGGAAACTTTAGCTAAAAAATACTAAAACAAACTAAGGATTAAAAACTTTGTATAGATAAAGGGTCTAGCCTTGTATAATGCAGCTGAACGAGTTTAGTGAGACTAGTAATATTGTAAGACACTCCTAGCTAGTAAATAAATAATTGAGAGTTAAAAGTTAACTCTTTATAGGAAGCTCAAATTTTATTTTGAGTTTAAGTTTAAATGTTTGATGGCGCTAAGCATCAACGCTATTGGTATATAAAATAATTATGTTAAGTGCAATAAGAAATAAATCTAAAGGTTGGGTTGCTTATGTTGTAGTTGGTTTTATAACGATTCCATTTGCTTTATTTGGTATCCAGGACTATGTAAGTGGGTCATCAAATGCTTCGATCGCAACAGTTGATGGTGAGGATGTTGACATAAACGTTTATTATCAAGAATTAAATACGCAGCAAAGAAACCTGCAGCAACAATTAGGAGCCGCGTATTCACAAGAAATTGATAACGCCTTAAAGCAGACGCTTATAGATTCAATGATCAATGAAAAATTATTAGAGAATTTTGCTAATTCATTGGATGTTGTTACTTTAGATGATGAGGTTCGCTCTGTTATTGAAATGAACCAAGCATTTATTGTTGATGGTAAGTTTTCTGAAGATCGATACAGCCAACTTTTAAGACTGAATAGCTATTCACCAGCCGGTTATGAAATTGCTCAATCAAAGGCACTAACGCGAGACCAAATTAAACGTAATTTGAGCGGCTCTGCGTTCATGTCATCAACTCAAATTAAACAGCTTAATGATCTCGCATCTCAAGAGAGGGAGGTTTCTTATATAGCCCTTAATACTTCAGATTATGAGAGCCAGGTTTCTGTTTCACAAAGTGAAATTTCAGACTATTTTAACGAAAATAGATCAAACTTTATAGAGGGCCGAAAAGTTAAAGTTGATTTTGTTGAGCTTTCATTAGCGGATATGGAAGAGCCTGCAAGCCCAGATGAGGAGACTCTTAAAAGTCTATACGATGATAACTTGGAGCTATATACCAATTCAGAAAGAAGACGCGCCCAACATATATTAGTTGAAAATGAAGAGCTTGCGAAAGAGCTTCTTGAGCAAATCAACCAAGGTGCTGATTTCTCTGAGCTTGCAATTGTTAATTCAAAAGATACGTCTTCGAATGAGAGGGGCGGTGATCTAGGATTTTTTGAAAAAGATTTAATGGGCGCAGAATTTGATGAAGCTGCATTTGCAATGAATGTGGGAGAGGTTAGTGAAATTGTTTCTACAGACTACGGCTATTTCCATATTATTAAGCTGACTGATATTGAAGTTGAAACAGTTCAATCTTTTGATGACGTCACAGAGCAGTTAGTTGCCCTTAATAAGAAAAATGTTAGTAAAAAAATGCTGTTTGACTTATTGGAGGAGTTTGCAAGCTTAGCTTACGAAGAGTCTCTTGATATGGTTGCCGATCAATTTGGTCTAGAGCTTCAAACTAGTGACTATTTTGCAAGTTCAAGTGAACAGTACGATGAGGCTTTTGTGTCTGCCGCTTTTAGTGAGACTGTTATTGATGAGGGTGAGAACTCAGAAGTAATTGAGCTTAGCGCAGAAAAATTTGTAGTTCTGTCTCTTTCATCTGCTCAGCCTGAGCGCGAAAAAGAGTTAGATGAGGTTAAGGATCAAGTTGCATCAATCTTAAGTAATATTGGCGCAAAAATATTGATTGATAATCTATCACTTGCAATTGCCACTGCACTAGTGAGCGGCGATGAATTGATGACAAATAAGCTACTTACTGATAATGAGCTAGAGTGGAATAAAGAAGGCTGGATTTCTAGAGCTAAAGAGTTACCTTTTGACGTAACCAGTATTGCCTTTTCAATACCCAAGCCTATTGAGGGCGAGCATACATACAGCTCTCGAAGTGTTGATAGCTTGACTTCTTTAGTGATTGATTTAAGCGGCGTTAGGCTCCCAGAGGAAGATGCAGATACTGGTATTGCAGCACTTTATATGAGTCAAGCAAACAATGAAATGTTTGTGTCACTCATTAAGCAGCTAAGAGAGAATGCTGAGATAAGAGTATTTTCTGATCTTCTTTAGAATATTAGCGCTAAAATAATAATTTTATGAAAAGAAAAATCGGAAAAGCGGCGCTAGTTTTAGCTGCGCTAGCGGTAATTTGGCTTATACTTGGTATGCTTAATATGGTACCATTTTTAATAGAGTTACCTCAGGAAACAAGTACTAGGGCGCATGCCTCATTAGCGGTCATTTTCTTGCTAATAGGGTCTTGGGCTTTTTGGAATGAAGACTAATTTTTAATAAAGGATTTCGTTATGATAAAAACGTCAGATATATGTATTTTAATTTCAGTTGCAGTTGCATTTGTAACAACTGCTTATCTTTGGTTTCAAGGTGTTGATGTAACCACTGGCCAAGATTTAAAACAGGAAGCATTGTTTACAGCAACCTGGATCCCATCAATTTTAACTTTTGCTATTTATTTTAAAATAATAGCTAGGAAGGACTAATCATGGATGATTCACTAATATTCTTTACTGGTTTTTTCTGCTTTGCTCTTGCTATAGTTGGCGCTGTAATGACTGTAGTAGAATTTAAACGTATAGAGAAAGAAGATAAAAAATAGTACAGGTTGAAGAAAGGCCTACTTAGTTTAAAAGGGTAGTTGATTTTTTAATTATCTCCTTACCCTTTTTGGTCTTTTAGCTACTTCTATTTCTTTTCTCTTTTAAAAAGAAGCCTGACTTTAAAGGTCTGGCCCCTTTTCATAAAAGTTATATCCTGCATCAACATAGGTGACTTCACCTGTGATGCCAGAGGCTAAATCTGAGCATAAAAATGCTGCAGCATTGCCAACCTCTTCAGTACTTACATTACGCTTAAGTGCTGAACTTTCAGCGGCGTGATCAAGCAGCTTTCCAAAACCTTTAATGCCGCTTGCAGCTAGCGTTTTTATAGCGCCGGCGGATACTGCATTAACTCGAATTCCTTTCTCTGCTCCTAAGGCTGCAGCCATATATCTAACGTTCGCCTCAAGAGAGGCCTTTGCAACGCCCATGACGTTGTAATTTGGAATCGCCCTGAGAGAGCCTAAATAGCTCAGCGTTAATAAAGCGCCATTTTCATTCAGCATTGGAAGGGCGGCTTTTGCAAGAGCTGTAAAGCTGTACGATGAGATCTCATGAGCCTTAAGAAATCCTTCGCGGGTTGTAACTTCAACATAATTACCATCTAGCTCTGCTCTGTCTGCAAATGCGACTGAGTGGACAATGATGTCAAAATTATTCCAAGATTTCTTAAGTTCAGTAAATGTCTCATTAATTTGTTCGTCACTAGAGACGTCACAAGGAATAACAATTGAAGAGTTGCAAATTTCAGCGCATTTTTCGACACGACTTTTGAGCTTATCGGTTTGATAGGTAAAGGCAACTTCGCAGCCATTTGCTGCCATAGATTCGGCAATACCCCAAGCAATTGAGCGATTCGAAGCAACGCCAACAATTAATGCTTTTTTACCTGTTAAAAAACCCATAAAAAACCTCCACAATATTTATAATACAATTACTGATAAATTATAAACGCATTGATTACTTAGATACTGTTTACTTAATCAGTGTTGCTGTATATTTAAAACATTCCCCTCTAATAAATCTATATATTTTTATGTTATTACTAATGAAGCACAAACTTTATTACCTCTTATTTTTAGTATTGGTATCGCTTGATCAGTTTACTAAGCAATTTTTTATGACTTCTTTTGATTTGGGGCAGTCTGTTTTTGTCAATTCCTACCTTAGTTGGACGTATCTTCAAAATACGGGCGCCGCCTTTAGTTTTTTGGCCGGTGGCGGGTTTATAGAGAAGACCTTTCTATTATCGGTATCTGTTTTAGTGTCTATTTGGCTCGTTTTTTGGATTCAGAGAACCTCATCTCTTCATCTTCAAAAATTACTAGGTCAGTTTTTATTGCTTTCTGGGGCCGTTGGAAACCTAATTGATAGGGCTCTAAATGGTTTCGTTATTGATTTTATTGATGTGCACGTTAACGGCTTCTACTGGCCAGTCTTTAACTTAGCAGATGGCTTTATTTTTCTTGGTGTTGCGCTTATTTTATTTGAGAGAAAATCGACTACTTAAGGCAATTGCCATTGAGAAATCATCTCAGCTGGTAGAATATTAATTTACTTTGAATACAAACTATTTTTTCATGAAAAAAGGCCTCCTACTTTCATTACTTATGTTGATCAGCATCTCTGTTAGTGCTGAATTACAGAAGATGTCGGGTGATGGTGAACTCTTAAAGTCTGATAACTTAGAATGGTCGTGCGTGCTAGATGAAAAGAATTCCCTAGTCTGGGAAGTTAAGAGTGAAGATAAGCGCTTGCAGTCTTCATTAAATACTTACACTTGGTTTGATGGAGAGAGTGGCAGAGATAATGGTACCTTCAGTAAAAATTGTTATTGGGGTAAGAACTGCAACACAAAATCCTATACCGATGATATTAATAAGCGTGAGCTTTGCAGCTTTACTGATTGGCGATTGCCTTCAAGAAATGAGCTAAATTCTATTGTAGATTATTATGGTGATAGCGATACCTTGATTAATTCTGATTTTTTCCCAAATACTCAGATGGATTCTTATTGGACCTCAACGTCTGTAAAGGATAATCCAAAGCTTGCATATGAAATCCCTTTCTTTTTTGGCGGCTCAATAGCTCGAGATAAGACTATTGACACGTTTGTAAGACTTGTAAGAAGTGCTGACTAGAGAGCTTGACAATTCATTGTTTGAGTCCTACTCTGAGGATATACCTGTAATTCTTAAGAGGGTCTATGCGGCAAGAGCCGTTTCTGAATCACAGCTTTCAATGGCGCTTCCAGGCCTCCTTAAGCCAAGCTTTGATCAACTTAACATTGCGCTTGACCTTCTTGAAAAGTGCATTCTTGAAGACCAGCGCATACTCATCGTTGGAGACTTTGATGCGGACGGCGCAACAGCAAGCGCTGTAGCAATAAAGGCTCTTAGGTTAATGGGAGCAAAGCACGTTGACTTTTTGGTTCCAAACCGATTTAAGCATGGATACGGCTTAAGCCCAGAAATTGTTCAAGAGGCAAAGACCGATAAAAATCCAAACCTAATTATTACCGTTGACAATGGTATATCCAGTAATGAAGGCGCTGCGCTCGCTAGGTCACTTGACATTGACGTTATCATTACCGACCACCACCTACCTCCTAAAGTTCTTCCTGATGCAAACTCAATAATTAACCCGAATTTACGAGGCTGTGACTTTCCCTCTAAAAATTTAGCAGGCGTCGGCGTTTGTTTTTATCTGTTTTCAGCGCTTAAGACTCACCTGGTTGGTAAGGGGTATTTTGAAGAGAACAACATCCAGGTTCCAGATCTTCGTGAACTCCTTGACCTTGTTGCTCTTGGAACCGTTGCAGACGTCGTAAAACTGGATCAGAACAATCGCATTCTAGTTAATGAGGGAATTAAGCGCATTCGTCAAAAACTCTGCTCAAAAGGCATTCTAGCGATACTTGAGCTTACTAAGCGTCCTGTCGAAACGCTGCAAGCATCCGACCTCGGATTTACGGTGGCTCCTAGAATTAATGCGGCAGGCCGGCTGAGCGACATATCACAGGGTATCCGCTGCCTCTTATCTGAAGATATGAATGACGCAAGAAGGTACGCTCAAACGCTTGAAGAGTTCAATGTTAAAAGGCGTGAAGAGCAGACCCGAATGCAGGATGAGGCTTTAGCCATTGTCGAGAGTCAGTCAATTGATGAGAGTCAGTTTGCAATCGTTTTATATGACGAGACCTGGCATGAAGGTATTGTTGGCATTGTTGCAGGGAAGCTCAAAGAAACGTATCAGTGCCCGTGCGCTGTTTTTGCAAAATCAGGCAAAGTATTAAAAGGCTCAATCCGCTCAATACCTGACGTGCACATAAAAGATTTGCTAGACCTGGTTGATCGCGATAACCCAGGCCTAATTGATAAGTTTGGCGGTCACGCGATGGCGGCCGGCTTGGCACTTTCGCCAGAGAGCTTTGAGAAGTTTAGTGATGCTTTTTCAGAGGCAATAAAAAAACATCTCGAGGGCAAGAAGCCAATCATTGAGCTAATGACGGATGGAAAGTTAGAGGCTTCAGAAATAACGCTTAAGAATGCAGAACTTCTTCGAAAGGCATCCCCATGGGGCCAGGGTTTTGAAGAGCCAATCTTTTATGGCAACTTTGAGCTAATAGAGCAAAAAATTGTTGGTGAAAAGCATCTTAAGTGCACTCTAAAACTTGTTGGCGCTAGTTCGATTTTTGAGGGCATTGCTTTTTTCCAGGGCAAGCTTGAAACGAAACAAGTAAAGGTTGCTTATAAGTTAAACGTTAATTCATTTAGAGGCAATGAATCTTTGCAGCTTATGATTGAGTCAATAGCTATTCAGTAACTAAAATTTTTGACTCAAGTCATCTCTTCACATTTGTTTGAAGATAATCTAATATAGAATCCGTACCGCCCAAGACTGCTTGGAATAACTCCCAAGCCATCGTGTCACTTGCTTCTTTAAAATAATCATAATGACATTGCTGATTCTTAGCATTCATAAGATCACTGGTTTCAGTTATAAAACCCATCCAGCCCCACTGATCAATTAAACCCATTCCGCATTTTTGTTGAATAGAATCACTATGACGCCAAAGAGATTCTAGTGTCCGGTCATCTAAATTGATTACTAGTTTTTGCTCCTGGCCATCATCTTGCTTAAAAACTAAGGTAGTGAAATCAATCATTTTATTGCCATCAATTTTTGACTTAAGTTTGCCGAATATAACTGTTTTGAAGAGTTGATAGGGCTTTAGATATTCCTCTGAACGCTCCAATTTAAATGGCTTAGTTTCCATGAATTCAGCTTTATTTAAGGTTAATTTGTACGTTTCATTATCAATTTTAAAAATATGTAATATAGAAGCTGCTATCTTGGCTTCTTCTTTTTGTTTTTCTATTTTTCTATCTTTGCATTGGAAAAGATTCAATACGCCGCCTGCCCAATCTTCAACATCAATCCAGAATTCAGCAGAATTATCAAGATTAATATTTTTATAATTCAATGGTTTGGATTTTGAGTGTTTTTCAAGTTCAATAAATAAAGGCCTCCTAGGGGCTTCATCGCTACCTACAGTGTGGGTGAAATAAGCCATTTTCCCAACAAGGTGCCCATCTTTTGTAAGCTTTATATTGATTTCATCATTAAAATATCTGGAATCACTTGAGAGTCCTCCCATATTCTTTGACCAGGCGCCTTTGAAGTCAGCATTTAGCCCCTTAAAAGTTATTGAGCCATAGGCCATATCCCAGCCCTCAATCTCCCCTTCGGCTTTGTTCTCATAAACAACGCGTTTGAGGTTAAAGCCACAAATTATTTCATCTTGAATGAAGGCTAAGCGATAATTTTTAAAGTTTCTAGTAAAGTCTGAAGCCTTCTCTTCTGGAGATATTTCCAGAAGCTCTTGCAAAATCTCATCACTAAATATAATGTCATAAATTTCAATGTTAGGTGTAGAACTCGACTGCACATTTTCAATTAAATGTTTTGATGCAACTTCTCCTGGACAGCTGATACCTCTTTTATTGGCTTCCTCAATAATATATTCAGGTGGAGAAGCGCCATCAAGCCATCCACACAATGCCTCATCTGGCCAGTCATCAAGATACCCAGCATTGACATTACCAATAATGCAGCTGAGTATTAGAAAACTAGTAAGGATTTTGATTGTTGTCATTTAGTTAAATGAATATAAGATTCTTTAAATGTCTTTGGGAGTCACGAAAAGAGGTAGTCAAAAACTCTTGGTAGTTTTGGTTCAAAGAATACCTTGTTTGCAATGAGGTCGTGATCCAGCCCTAAAGATTTTTCAATGCAGGCAGCACACACCGATCGGTAATCAATTGTCGACATTAAATCCCTCTGCTCATACTGCTCATTTTTTGCAAGACCCGGCCAGTCAGATATAACTCTTGATTTAGAGATTGCGCCACCTGCAATTATTCCAGCAGAGCCGTACCCATGATCTGTTCCCCTTGTACCGTTGACAGCAACCGTCCTTCCAAACTCAGTGATAGTAAGAATAATGCTATTATCCCATGCGCCTCCGAGTCCTCTTTTGTAAGCGGCAATAACCCCGTCAATTTTTGCTAAATCAATCCCATGGTCATTACCGTTCCCGTCATCTTGAGAAGCGTGCGAGTCAAATCCACTCAACCTTATAACTGAGGCTGTAGGCCCATCTTTTTTTGCCATAGCCTTGCCCGCATACTCCGCTAAACTTTGAGAATCTCTTGGCATATTTTCTAAAGTTAGTAAACTTTTTTGCTTAACTTTTTCAAATACATCACTTCCCACCTTTCCATGCGCCGCAGTCAGTTTTTCAACTAAATTAATATTTATTTTGCTAGAATTGTTAATTTTTGCTGGAAAAAAATTATCGTTTTCACCATACCCTCTAAGTATCAGCGGCATTTCTAGTGAAAGGGCTCTACCTGGAATCTTTGCAAGCTCCAAAGAGCGTCCAAGCCAGCCTGTCTTTTCAGAAAACGGAGTCAAGCCGCCTCCTTGAATTAAATTCTGACCTTCAAAGTGTGATCTTTTTTTATACGGAAATGAGGTTGCATGAACAATTGAGGCGTTATTGGATGCCATTAAGGAGGAAAGATTTTTGAGAGAGGGGTGAAGGCCAAAAAATGAATTCAGTTTTAAATAATTTTCAGGGACAAGTATGCCTCTCATCTTTTCAAAATTTGGGTCACCAAAGGCTGGAACAGCACTTAACCCATCCATGCCGCCTTCAAGAATAATGACCGAGATTTTCCCGGGCGGCTTGTCTTGAGTAAATCCTTGAAGTGGAATACCTGCTAAGAACAGAGATGCTCCAGAGGCCTTTAAAAAATCTCTTCTTGTTAATTTATAGTTAGGCATTTTCAAGTCCCATGAGTTCAGGGCTACACATTAGTGCAATAAATTGATTCTTTTTAGACCTTGAAGACATTCCATGAAGACTCTCAACTAGCTTCCGTGTCTCTTTACTTGCTCCAATTCGATCCATAATGACACTTGTTGATTGTATTTGGCTATCCGAAGTCCAAATAGAGTCAGCAAACCTAATTCGCCGCTCAAACATTTCGCCAGACATCCACTCCTCTTTTTTACTTGAGTAACCATTGGGTTGTCTTTCTGCCCATAAATTTTGTCCTAGCTCATCAAATATTTGCATAGGCTGCATATTAAACTTCAAGCTATTATTTGAAGTATTAATCTCATTCCAGCCCATAAAGTATGTGGCATTGCTCAGCCTTAAAACTTGAAAAAGCCAAGTCATCGGCAACTGAAATTTTGGCTCCTTCGATGCAATAGCTCTTTCTATAACTGCTGTATGGATTTGGTCTAGGTTGCCATTGCTCTGTCTCCAGGCACTTGCAATGTAATTGACATCCGTTTTATTGGGAACATCGCTAACAAAATGCTCGGCTAACTTTGTTGAGAGGTGCATTACCGTATGCTCATGAGCGGCCAGAAAATCTGTCAACTGTTTGAGGCCGCCTTTTCCTGTACCTATCGTTTTTCCAAGGACCATCTTATTGCCTGGCTCGGCCCAATTCCTTTTATACATGTCCCAAAGGTTAGTGGTCCCACCTTGATCCATTAAAGAACTCAAAGGGTTACCTTTAATGTCAATGCCCCAACCAGCTAGAACCTTTGCTGCATTTCTAATGTCGGTCTCAGTATAGTTTGCGCTTGGTGAAACGGTATGAAGTTCTAGTAGCTCTCTTCCAAGGTTGTCATTCAGACCAGCCTGCTCTCCGTTTGCTTTGGCCCACCTAACTTGATTTGAATTGGGTCCGGCACTAATATGGTTATCCAGGTAGCTCAACATTCCTGGATGCGTGGTGACCTTGTATAGCATGGTTGAAAACGAGTCATTAAAATTTGCTAATATTGCCTCCTCCATTGCATGCCCAATTACCTCCCTAGAATCAAAACTACCTATTGTAAAGTGGTTTGCCCAGAACGACATAAGACGAAGGCGAAGCTGGTCAGAGCCATAGACATTGCGATGTGAGAATCTAAGAATGTCTTTTTCATACATTAAGTTGTCCCTATCATTTGCACGCTGTGCGCTCTCAGTGTAGCCGCCTTTTTTCTTTCTCTCTCTTTTGATTGTTTCCCAGTGGATTCTTAGTTTTACTGCCTTCTGATCTAGGCTTGGTTGGAATATTTTTGGCCAGGGCTTAACGTCAGATCCAACATTACCAATACCAAGGGAAGGGGAGGGTGCGTGGAGCTGCTTAATTGCCCATCCTTTAATGTCTTGGGGCAATGTTTCTTCTGGTCGAAACATGAGTCCAAGTTTTTGGGCAATTCGAAAGTTTTCGTTCATGTAGTGTTATTTAAAATTAACCATACTTTTAAATAAAGTATACATACTATATTGATCCATAGTTTTTATTGAAAGAGGGGTTTCTTTATTAGATATTAATGAAGACTAATCTACTACTTTTTTTGGAGTTCTGCTTTGGCGGGCTTACCTGTTTGGGTTCGCGGCATTTCTTGAAGTACTTCAAGTGATGTAGGGTTCATAAAACGACTAATAATAGGAGCGCAGAATAAACGTAATTCTTCCAGGGTCAGTGTCTTATTTTCTTTAAGCGTTATAAACGCCTTAACTTGCTCTTCTCCAGCTCCATCTGGGATACCAATTACTGCGCAATCAGTCACAGAAGGGTGAGTAAATATGCTCTCTTCAATTTCGTAAGCTGAAACCATTTCTCCTTTCACTCGGATCCTTTCTGACATGCGTGCTAGCCAATAAAGGTTGCCTTCGTCATCCAATTTAGCAAAATCTCCTGAGTGGAACCATGAGTTTCGCCAAGCCTTGGCTGTCTCCTCAGGCATGCCAATATATTTGGATGCCATAATAGCGGGCTCAAGTGGGCGAATCACAAGCTCGCCAGATTCTCCTATAGGGAGTTCATTGTCGTTTGCACCTACAATAGCTACTTTATAACGATCCAGAACCTTGCCAGCCCCGCTCTTATCAAAAAGCGGAAGCGCTACGCCGCCAGCTTCGGTAGAGCCATATCCAGTGCCTCGGGCTAGTTTAAGCTGAAAGCGAGATTCAAAATCGTCATGGTCAACAGGCAAAGGGGTTCCCCATATAAAGCGCAAACTATGCTGCGTTTCTTCAATGCACGGCTCTGCTGACCAAAGCAACTGCTGAACAGAGCCCATCGACATAAACCATGTTGCCTTATAGCGGCAAACATCACTCCAAAAATTAGATAGGCTAAAGCCCTGACGAATAACCACTCGGCCGCCAACCATCATAGCTGGCAATATGTCGTACTGTGTTGCCCCTACATGATACAAAGGGTATGGGCTGTAGACACAATCTTGCTCAGTAATACTGAATGCCTCTATGATCGACTCTGCAGCTCGAACTGAGGATCTGTGAGGAATATCACAACCTTTTGATACGCCCGTAGTTCCTGAAGTAAAAAGAATTACAGCTGTTTCTTCGTCACTAAAGTCACAAGAAAAATTTGAGCTGGACTGAGCAAGAAGTGACTGCCACGGCAATATATTAAAACTTTGAAGTAGCTCTTTAGCCCTCTGTTGCTTATCGATCATGATAACTTGCTGTAAGTGCTTTAGGCTTTCAGAAACCTCAGATAACTGCTGCAAATGCTTCCCAGAAGTAATCAGTATTTTGCACTTTGTCATGTCAATCATGCGCGCAAGGGAGGGGCCGCGCGCATTACTATTAATAGCCACTTCGATCACGCCGATTTTTTTAAGTGCGTAGGAGCAAGCTAAAAACTGAATACAGCTTGGAAGCATTATGGCGATGTACTCTTCATCACCAAAGCCGAGGTCAATGAGGCCATGGGCAATATGATTTGTTAGTTTATTAAATTCAGCATAGGTTAAGCGCTCGCCTGTTTCAGCTTGGGTCACAAAAGTTTTGGAGCCGTATTGCTTGGCAGAGTTTTGAAGGAGCAGACCGAGGTTTATCTTTTGGCCTTCGCGTCCAGTAAGTGGCGCCTTGTTCATGGGAGTATTTCCGAATGATTACATCTTTAAAATTCGAATGTTATCATATTTTAATTTAACTCGAAATTCAAATTTCACTCCTCTTTATAATTAGAGTAATCAAATATAATGAGTCTTTACAGATCATGATTGAGTCAATACTTATTCAATAACTTCTGCTTTAAGATAATCCAATATTGAATCAGTACCACTTAGGACAGCTTTAAATAACTCAAAAGCCTCATTATCATTAGAAGATTTGTAATAATCATAATGACATTGTTGGTTGTTAGAATTCCTAATATTATCGGAGTCACTACTAACAAAACTAAGCCAATTCCACCTTTTTCCAGTTATAAAAGCCCCCCCGCATTTCCTCTGAAGAGAGGCTAAATGCCGCATTAAAGGTTTCATTTTAGGGCTGAATATATTGATTTTTAGAATTTGCCCTTCTAGCTTATGTTCAACGTCATCAAAAATGGGTAGTTCTAAGTCTGCTGGAATTCGCTTTTCCTCTTCTTTGGTCGCAACTTTAATTCGTCGCTCTTCAGGACTTGTTTGCAAGTAATCTAATATAGAGTCCGTACCCCCTAAGACTGCTTGGAATAATTCCAAAGCCTCTCTATCATTAGCTTCTTTAAAGTAGTCGTATATACATTGTTGATTCCTAGCACTCTTGATGTCGTTGGTCTTGCTGATAAAACTTAGCCATCCCCATTCCATTACTTTCGACCCACATTTCTTCTGAAGAGAATCACTATGCCGTGTTAAGGGTTTTATTGTTGGGCTATTTGTATGGATTACAAGTTTTTGCTCTTGGACACTATCATGCTTATAGACTAGGGTTTCAATATTTTTGCTCCAGTTACTTTTTGTTTTTAAGTAACCATTTATATGGCCTTTATGCAGTTGAAAAGGCTTAAGATACCCTTCTTCTTCACGTTCTAATTTAAAGGAGCCAGTTTCAACAAACTCTACTTTATCTAGTGCTAAGTTGAAGGTATCACCCTCAACTTCAAAAATGGATAACTCTGATGCGACTTTAGTCTTTGATTCTGGCTCTTTGATGTCTGATATGTAGACTAAATAGGGGTCAAGTGGCTGGAAGGCTCCTAAAGACATCCACGGAACATCTCCCCGAATTTCTTGAGGTTGACTTGCTAGTTTTTTATCAAACTCTTGACTGTTGCCAATATCAGCTCGGTAAGTATCAACGTATCTCGGCAGATTCCTGACAAAAGCAAACAAATTCATACCAATTTCCTTTCTTATTTGCTCTGCTGAGGACTGAATATACACTGAGTTTGGCACTCCCCTGTAGGCTAATGGGTACCTTTTAACATAGCCATCTAAGATATGTGGGTCAAGCAAGATTTCATACTGCCTGTCCATTAGCTCTTTGACGCTCAGACCATTGCGGAGTTTGTGCTCCATAAAGTCATAGCCAACGCTGGCATAGATTTCAGTGAGTCCGCCCAGCATAATTGGGACGCTGCTACTGTAGTGATAAGCGTTAGCACCCTTTAGAGCCCAAGTTGTAAAGATTCCGCTATCATCAAAAAAGCTGAGCTGGTATTTAGTATTCTCTACGCCCTTCTTAAAAAGAGCCTCATTGTTTAACCTCAGGCCAACTAAAAGCTGAGCGAGTGTGGTCTTCCAGACAGAGCTGCCACAACTATTATGGTCAATTTTTCCTTGAATCCCCCCCTCTACAGTTCTATTAAGATTATCAGGGTCACAAGCTGAACCGTGAGCGGATGACACTAGATTTCGGGTATCGAGGTTTAGAAGTTTATCCTTTATATACGCATCAACAATCTTTCTCTCAGAATCGCTGTAGTTAAATTCATCATAGAAAGTCGCGTAATAACTGCCAAAAGAAGACCAAGATTGAACTGCCTCATAGACATAATTACTCCAGTTTTCATCGTTAACTCCGCTAGGAATAAAAACCGCATTAGTCTTTGCCCAATGAAGAAGGATTTCTTTCATGTAGTCTGGGGTTCCAGTAGAACTTTGTGTTGAGTATATAAATCTATCGATACAGCCCTGCAAATCCTTAGACTCCGCTCCTTCACCTCCAAATTTAGTAGCTTCATCAAGCTCTTTTTTAATGGAATTGTAGACTTTCATTGATTGACCCCAATCTTTGAGAACACCTATACAAGTATCTTTGATGTACCTATGAGTGCCAAATCCAAATCCTGTAAAACTAAGAGCCTCAAAATTCTTGCGAGCCTCACTTAGGGTCTTTTTATATTTAAATAATTGCCAGTTATCGGGAATTGTCAACTCGTCTAATGGACCTGAGTCATTCCAGCTGCCAGTATTAGTAGATGAAGATGATTGTTCATTACCACCGCCACAGTTGAATACAAAATAAGTGCCGTCATCAGAAATACTCTTTACTGGCTCACTACCATCAGGGCAAGAACCCGCAAGACTTTGAGCTGAGAAGAAGGAAAGAATTAAAAGTAGGAGTAGTTTTTTCATAGTGAAAAGTATATCACCATGGTCTATATTATTTTAAGCAAATTTACCCAACAAGACTTCGTTTCCAGCAGAAGGGCTGGCTGGCATATTAAAAGCAAGAAGAAGTGAGATGACTGCCATTCCAGCGCCTGCCAAGAAAACTAATGAAGGCGAGTAAAGCCAAATCAAACCAAAAGCAACCGGAATAAAGACCGCTGCAATGTGATTAATTGTAAAGGAGACTCCTGCGCTAGAAGCTATGTCAGCGGGATCCGCAATTTTTTGAAAGTACGTCTTGAGGGCGATTGCAATTGAGAAGAATAGGTGGTCTGCAATGTACAAGAAAACTGCAAGGTAACTGCTCTCTACAAACGCGTATCCAGCAAAGATAAAGGTGAGCCCAACATACTCAAATATGAGCGCTTTGCGCTCACCAAATTTGTGAATAAGCCGTCCTATTTTAGGGGCGACAACTATATTTACCGCAGCATTTGCAAGCAGTAAGAGTGATATTTCAGCGACCGTGAAGTCAAATTTTTCAACCATCAAGAAGCCCGCAAAAACCACAAATATTTGCCTTCTTGCGCCGCTCATGAATTGAAGCGCATAGTAGAGCCAGTAGCGCTTTCTTAAAATAATTTTTTTAGTCTGAACGACTTTTTCTGGGAACAGCGAAAAGTGCTGCCAACAAAATAATACGACCGCAATAGAGACGCCGCCACCAATCAAATAAAGCCACATGTATGCGACTTGAAATTGCTCAAAAAGGACCCAAACAAGGCTAAATGCAATGATTGATGCGGCTGATCGGGTAGCAATAACTCGCCCTAAAAACTCTGCTGTTTTATCTTTTTCAATCCACTGAAGCGTTAATGAGCCATTAATGGTTTCAAAGTAATGAAAGCCAATAGACATGACTATTGTTGCCAAATAAAAGGTCATATTGGTTTCAACGAAACCCGTCAATATTACTCCGCCACCAAGAAGCGCGAGAGATATGTACGCCAACTTCTGCTCTCGAATAAAAGCCAAAACAAAGATGACCGTAAAGGCTAAAAATCCAGGAACTTCTCTTAGGCTTTGAAGGATTCCCATTTCTGCGCCCGTAAAGTCGATCTCATCAATTGCAAAATTATTAAGCAGGTTAAGCCACACAGCCCAGCTTATAGCAGAACCAACAGTCATTAGAAGGATTAATAGTTCGGGTGATTTACGAGCGATTTTCATAGGGTGTTAATATACCTTTAAAAGGTTCATTTAAAAGTTCTTTAAAGTCTCAATTTTTGACCAAGATAAGTGCGCTATCAAGGTAAAATGGATTTTTTGTTTTTAATCTTGTGATATGCCAAATGTAACACTGCCTGACGGCACAGTTAAATCTTATGACCAGGCATTAACGGTTGCAGAAGTAGCCTCATCGATTGGATCTGGCCTTGCAAAGGCTGCTATTGCTGGTGAGATTGACGGTCAAATAGTTGACACGTCTTACATGATTGAGGGTGACGCAGCTCTTGCTATTATTACCAATAAAGACGAGAGGGCGCTTGAAGTTATTCGTCATTCTACTGCCCACCTATTAGCGCAAGCTACCCAACAACTCTATCCAAAGGCCCAGGTAACTATTGGCCCTGTCATTGATAATGGTTTTTATTATGACTTCGCTTATAAAGATGGTTTTTCAGAGCAAGATCTTGCAAAGATTGAAAAAAAGATGAACGCCATTGTTAAGCAGAATTTACCGATCGAGAGATTGGAGATGAGCCGTGAAGAGGCGGTTAAATTTTTTAAATCAAAGGGCGAGCATTACAAGGCAGAGATTATTGAGTCGATTCCTTCTAACGAGGCTTTATCGCTATACAAGCAGGGTGACTTTGTAGACCTGTGTCGTGGTCCCCATGTACCTTCAACCAGTAAGCTTAAAGCGTTTAAGTTAATGAAGCTGGCTGGCGCTTATTGGCGCGGTGACTCAAATAATGAAATGCTTCAAAGGGTTTACGGTACTGCTTGGGAAAATAAGGAGGACCTTCAGACCCATTTGCATCGCTTGGAAGAGGCTGAGAAAAGAGACCACAGGAAGATTGGTAAGACTCAGAACCTTTTCCATACCCAGGAAGAGTCTCCAGGAATGATTTTTTGGCACCCTAAGGGATGGACGCTTTATCAAATAATTGTCCAGTATATGAGCCAAGTTTTTAAAGATAATGACTACCACGAGGTCCACACCCCTGAGGTGATGGATAGGTCAATGTGGGAAAAGTCAGGCCACTGGGATAAGTTTGGCGACGCTATGTTTACCACGCATTCAGAGAACCGTGACTACGCGATTAAGCCGATGAACTGCCCTGGCCATGTTCAGATTTATAAGCAGGGACTTAAGTCTTATCGAGATTTACCGTTGCGCTTAGCTGAGTTTGGGTCGTGTCACCGTAACGAGCCTTCTGGAACGCTTCACGGAATTATGAGGGTTCGAAATTTTGTTCAGGATGACGCTCATATTTTTTGCACAATCGATCAAATTCAAGACGAAGTTTCTAAATTTATAGACCTTACGTTTCAAGTCTACAAGCATTTTGGTTTTGAAAACATTGATATTAAGCTCTCTACCAGACCCGAAAAGCGAGTTGGTTCGGACGAGGATTGGGATAAGGCTGAAGCTTCTTTGTCTGAAGCCTTAGATGCAAAAGGAATTAACTGGGAACTTCAGGAGGGTGAAGGCGCCTTTTACGGCCCTAAGGTTGAGTTTGTTTTAAAGGACTGCCTAGATCGTGAATGGCAATGCGGAACAATACAGGCTGACTTTTCCATGCCGGGCAGGCTTGATGCGCAGTATATTGCTGAAGATGGCTCCAAACAAACACCCGTAATGCTTCACCGAGTAATCGTTGGATCAATCGAGAGATTTACAGGAATTTTGATCGAACATTACGAAGGAGCGTTTCCATCATGGCTTGCTCCAATTCAAGCGGTTATTCTTAATATTTCTGAAAAACAAGAAGAATTTAGCAAAAAAGTAGAGAAGAATCTAAAAAAACAAGGACTTAGGGTCATTTCTGACTTGCGTAATGAGAAGATAGGCTTTAAAATACGCGAGCACTCGATGCAACGCTATCCTTATATTTTAGTTGTTGGTGATCGAGAAGTAGAAAATAACCAAGTCTCTGTTCGCCGAAGGGGTGGAGAGGATCTAGGTTCAATGTCTATAGAGGCGTTGATTGAATTAATAAATCAGGAGTAATTATTAAAAGACCAAACAAGGTAACGACAAGGATTAACGAAAAAATTAGTTCACCAACACTCAGAGTCATCAATGACAAGGGTGAGCAAATGGGAGTCCTTAGTAACGTAGAAGCTCTTGAATTAGCAGTAAGCGTCGGTTTAGACTTAGTTGAAGTTTCACCAAGTGCAGATCCACCAGTTTGTCGTGTTATGGACTTTGGTAAGTTTCAATATGAATTAAAGAAACAAAAGAATGACGCTAAGAAGAAACAGAAAAAAACTCAAGTCAAGATGATTAAGTATCGTCCAGGAACTGAGGAAGGTGATTACCAAATCAAGTTTAGGAACTTGACAAAATTTTTAGAAAACGGAGACAAAGTTAAAGTCGTTATTTGGTTCCGTGGCAGGGAAGTGCAGCATAGAGAGATCGGCGCACTTATGTTAGATAGAATTGAAAAGGATACAGAAGAATTTGCCGTTGTAGAGCAACGTGCAAAAATGGAGGGTCGCCAGCTTGGCATGATGCTAGCACCCATATCGAAGAAAAGTAAGGCGCCAGCCGCCCGAAAAATTGAACCCGAAAAGGGTGAAGGAGTAAATGATGCCGAAGTTAAAGACAAATAGAGGTGCTGCAAAGCGCTTCAAAAAGACCGCTAGCGGTCAGTACAAAAGTAAACACTCGCACTTGAGGCATATTCTGACCAAGAAGAGTACTTCTAGAAAACGCTCATTGCGTTCACCAGACTTCATTGAGAAGGCTGATGTACCAATGGTCAAAAGAATGTTACCGTACAGCTAAACTAGGAGTATTACTATGGCAAGAGTTTCAAGAGGTGTGCAGGCGCACGCCAAACATAAAAAAATATTAAAGAAAGCCAAAGGTTACTATGGTGCTCGTTCAAAAGTTTATCGCGTTGCTAAGCAGGCGGTAATTAAAGCTGGACAGTATGCATATCGTGACCGTCGTCAACGTCGTCGTCAGTTCCGTAGATTATGGATCGTACGTATCAACGCTGAGGCAAGGAACAATGGCTTAAGCTACTCACAATTTATCAATGGCTTAAACAAAGCTGGTGTTGAGATTGATCGCAAAGTTCTTTCTGATATTGCCATCTTTGATAAAGATGCCTTTGCAAAAATTGCAGATCAGGCAAAATCTGGTTTATCTGAGTAGTAAAATCTTACTAAAAGACTGTAACTTAGGTTACAGTCTTTTAAACAGAATAATAAAGCAGGCATTTTGATTAAGAAGATTATCACCGACGCCACAAATTCGATAGCGAATGCTATGGACTTGAAGGCTCTTGACGACTCAAGGGTACTCTATCTGGGCAAAAAAGGTGAGCTAACCGACCTACTCAAAGGATTGGGTAAGCTCTCTAAAGAAGAGCGTCCAGTCATGGGTGAGGCGATCAATGAAGCCAAAGTTCAAATACAAAAACTAATAGAGAGTCGCAAGAATGAGCTTGAAGAAATTGCTCTAACGAAACGACTTCTTGATGAAAAAATTGATGTCACGCTTCCAGGAAGAAACTTTGAAAAAGGAAGCCTGCATCCGATTACCCAAACACTAAATCATATACAAGATATTTTTACCAAGGCTGGCTTTGAAATAGAAATTGGCCCTGAAATTGAAGATGATTTTCATAACTTTAGTGCACTAAATATTCCAGAACATCATCCAGCAAGAGCGATGCATGACACGTTTTATTTTGATGCAAATACCGTTTTAAGGACGCACACATCACCCGTTCAAATTAGAACTCTAGAAAGACAAGATCCACCCGTTAGAGTTATCGTTCCGGGTAAAGTATATCGCTGCGACTCTGACGTAACGCATACGCCTATGTTTCACCAGGTAGAAGGCCTTATCGTTGATAAAGAGGCATCTTTCTCTCAGCTCAAGGGTCTTTTGATTGACTTTTTAAGGGCTTACTTTGAAAAAGACGACCTTAAAGTTCGTTTCCGTCCATCATATTTCCCTTTTACAGAGCCCTCAGCTGAGGCAGACATTGAGTGCGTAATCTGTGGCGGAGAAGGTTGTCGTATTTGTAAGAAGTCAGGATGGCTCGAAGTTCTTGGTTGCGGTGTGGTTCATCCAAATGTTTTAACGGCTGTCAATATAGATCCAAATGAATTTTCTGGACTGGCTTTTGGGATGGGCGTTGAAAGATTAGCGATGCTAAGATATAGCGTCAATGATTTGAGATTATTCTTTGAAAACGATGTACGTTTTTTAAATCAATTCTAGTGCAAAGGAATAGCGTATGAACATTTCAACTAGATGGATAAGAGAATGGGCTAACCCAGATGTTAGCGATAGCGAGCTTTCTGAGAAGCTAACTATGGCTGGCCTTGAAGTGGACAGAATTGCTCCAGTCGCTCCTGCATTTGAAGGTTTAGTTGTGGGTCACGTTGTTAATTGTGAAAAGCACCCAAACGCAGACAAGCTTAGCCTCTGCGAGATTGATATTGGAGAGGTAAGCAACTTACAAATAATTTGCGGCGCTCCAAATGTTAGAAAAGACTTAAAAGTTGTCGTTGCAACGGTCGGCTCGGTTCTACCAAGTAGCTTAAAAATTAAACGCGCAAAGCTTAGAGGCGTTGAATCTAACGGTATGCTTTGTTCTGAATCTGAAATCGGGCTTTCAGAGAGCCATGAAGGCATTATAGAGCTTGATGAGTCTTCCATTCTGGGCGAGAATATTCGATCTGTTCTTGATCTTGATGATCAAATCATCGAACTTGACATTACGCCTAATAGAGGCGACTGCTTCAGTGTTCTTGGTGTTGCAAGAGAGGTTTGTGTTAACTACAACCTTTCAATGCCATCAATTAACTATAAAGCCGATCAAAAAGGCAATACGTCATTCAATTCAAAAGTTACAAACCCAAATGAGTGCGCAAAGTATTTAACAAGAGTTATTGAGGGTGTTAATAATAGTGCAGAGACACCAAAATGGATGGCTCAAAAATTGTTAAGAGCTTCTCAGCAATTGCATTCACCAATAGTAGATATTACGAATTATGTTCTATTAGAGCTCGGCCAGCCGATGCACGCTTTTGATTTAAAAACAATTAGCGGCGGTATCGAGGTCAGGTCTGCAAATAAAGATGAAAAACTTGAACTGTTAAATGGACAAACGGTTTCGCTTACTGAAAAAACCCTGGTTATAGCGGATGAAAATTCAGCAATCGCAATTGCTGGCGTTATGGGCGGAATGAAGACTGCCACCTTGCCTCATTCATCTGAAATTTTACTAGAGAGTGCTTTTTTCGATCAAATAGCTATCGCAGGTATAGCAAGGTCTTATGGACTTCATACCGAAGCCTCGCTTCGTTTTGAAAGAGGGGTGGATTTTAATATTACTCGCCAGGCTTTAGAGAGGGCGACTGAGCTAGTTCTTGAGATTTGCGGCGGAAAGGCTTCAAAAATTAATGAGTGCGTTGACTCAAAATCACTACCAGCGCTCGACCCAATAGAAATTTCTAACGATAAGATTTCAAAAGTCCTGGGTTTTGATCTAGAGCCGTCATGGATTGAATCAAAGTTTAAGTTTCTTGAGTTTGATTTCACAGCGAATAGTGATAAGTCATGGACCATTAAACCGCCAAGTTTTCGTTTTGATATTCGAATTGCTGCGGACATCATTGAAGAGTTAGCGAGGCTATATGGATACGATAAAATTCCAGTTCAAAGACTCTCGATTGATGCCAATATATCAACATCATCTCAAGCGAAAATTAGCTCTAATGAGTTTTCAAATTCTCTGGTCAATAGAGGCTATAAAGAAGTCATTACTTACAGCTTTATCTCTCACGAGATGCATGAGCTTGTTGACCCCAATGCTGCAAAAATATTATTAAAAAACCCTATCTCTGATGATATGGCGGTTATGCGCTCAAGCCTATGGCCTGGACTAATTCAAACTGCTAAGTCAAACATCAGAAGAGGCCATCATAACGCAAGATTCTTCGAATTAGGTCAATGCTTTTCAGGAACTTCAGTTGCAGACCAAGTTCAAAAAATTGCTGGAATTATTTGTGGCAACCGTTACGATTCTCAGTGGAGCGAAAACGAAAGAGAGGTTGACTTTTTTGATGCAAAATCAGACGTTCAGGCACTGTTATTTCACAGTAAGAGTGAATATGCCTTTGAGGCAGCCGATCACCCAGCCTTACAGATGGGCCAGAGCGCTAAGATAATGAAAGGTAGTGAGCTTATTGGTTGGATTGGAGCGTTATCTCCAAAGCTTCAGAAGGCATTATCAATGCCAAATTCTTTTCTTTTTGAGATTGATCAGAAGTCGATTGATCAGGGTGAAATTTCATGCTATGAGCCTTTTTCTTCT
>CAJQTP010000045.1 GCA_905620445.1 uncultured Candidatus Thioglobus sp. | reverse complement strand
AACTGGCTTAATACCAATACCAGAAGTCTCAGGAAAACGAATTTTAGTTGCACCCATTTCTTTTTGAAGAAACTCAATGACCTTTTTTACTTCCTTTGACCCTTGTGGGAATTCAATACCCGCATAGATATCCTCAGAATTTTCTCTAAAGATAACCATATCAATCTTTTCTGGTGCCTTCACTGGTGATGGAGTCCCTTTAAAATACTGGACAGGGCGAAGACAAATATAGAGATCTAAAATTTGCCTTATAGCAACATTAAGCGATCTCATACCGCCACCTACAGGAGTTGTTAATGGGCCTTTAATATTAACCACAAATTCTTTGATTGCTTCCACTGTCTCATCTGGCAAGTACTCTCCGTATATGCCATCAGCTTTTTCACCTGCAAAAACCTCCATCCACTGTATTTCTCTTTCACCGTTATATGCTTTTTTTACTACCGCATTTACAACATCTAACATTACAGGAGTTATGTCAACGCCAATACCATCGCCCTCAATATATGTAACGATTGGCTTGTTGGGAACAACAAGCGTATTATTCTTTATTGTGATTGGATTTCCAGTAGTTGGAACTGTGATGTTCTTATAGGTCATTGTTATTTATTTTGTTTAGAATTTTAGACGCATTATTATACCGTCTTCTTTCTGGTTAGGGTGTTTTGAGTTATTAATATAGTAATTTTTTCTGAGCGAAATTTCCTCAAACCCATATTTCAAGTAGAAAGAAATGGCGGCTTGGTTGCTCGCTCTTACTTCTAGTATAAGTTCCCTAATCTTTGTATTTTTAAGTTCTTGAATAAGATAATACAGCAGTCTTTTGCCATGTCCTTTTCTTTGGAATTCTGCATTAATACTTATATTTAGAATATCAGCAGTATCAAAAGCTGGCATAACCATCAAAAACCCAAGAATTTGACTGTTGATACTTAATGAGTAGCATAAATTAGTCGGGTTTAAAATACTCTCAGCAAGCTGAGTTTTGGACCAAGGGTTTTGAGAATTTTGATGCTCTATAAAGACAATAGAATCAATATCATCATAACTAAGTTTGTTATAAGAAATACTGATAGGCTTTATTATCGGTTTCGTTTTTATAGAAATAACCCAACTCATCAAATCTTGCCTCCAATTCTTTAACATCCTCAACTTGAAGTCCAATTAAAACTCTTCCAAAATCTGCGCCATGATTGCGATAATGAAAAAGTGATATATTCCATTTTGTCTTCACTTTTTTCAAGAAATTTAAAAGCGCACCAGGACGCTCTGGAAATTCAAATCTATATATAACTTCATTCTCAGCGTTGGCATGTCCACCAACCATATAACGGATGTGGGTCTTTGCCAAAGAGTTATCGCTCATATCAATAACTTCGAAAGAATTACCAAGTCTTGTAATCAGCGCTTGCTTTTCAGATTCACCATTGGTCAACTTCACACCAACAAAAATATGTGCATCCCTTTTTGCAGCATATCGATAATTAAACTCAGTCACTGCGCTATTGTCTAATAACTGACAGAATCTCAAAAAACTTCCAGGCTCTTCTGGAATGGTAACTGCAACTACGGCCTCATTAAGCTCTCCTAGATCTGCTCTTTCAGCAATGTACCTTAGTCTATCAAAGTTGACATTAGCACCCGATACAATTGTAACAATGCTTTTATTTTTAAGATTATGCTCTAAGATATATTTTTTTACACCTGCCGTTGCAAGAGCTCCAGCAGGCTCTGAAACTGAACGAGCGTCCTCATAGATATCCTTAATGGCGGCACACATTTCGTCATTACTTACTAGAATGACGTCGTCAACACACTTTTTTGCAATCTCAAATGGAAGCTCACCAATTTGCTTAACTGCAACACCATCGGCAAACCGCCCAACATCATCAAGTATGACTCGTTCATTGGCCTCTAATGCTTTGAAAAGGGTTGGTGAGTCGACAGGCTCAACACCAATTACCTGAATATGAGGAGCATAATGATTAATGTAGCTAGCAATGCCTGAGATAAGACCTCCACCGCCAACAGGTGCAAAAATAAAGTCTATTTGATCAAGCTGAGATAAAATTTCTTTGGCAACTGTTGCTTGGCCTGCAATAACATCAAAATCATCATAAGGACTAATGAAGCTTAAATCTTGCTCAGACACTAACTTTTTGGCATGAAGAAAAGCGTCATCATAAACATCTCCATGGAGAATAACTTTAGCGCCCAAATCTCTAACCGCTTGCACTTTTATATTAGGCGTACTAGTAGGCATAACAATAGTTGCTTTTATATTTAATTTACTTGCTCCAAGAGCTACACCTTGCGCATGATTTCCAGCAGAAGAAGCAATCACGCCTTTATTTTTTTGAGTGTCACTCATCGTGCTCATTTTTTGATAGGCGCCTCTTAATTTAAAAGAATGAATAATTTGATCATCCTCTCGCTTAAGATAAATTTGATTCTTAAAACGCTTACTTAATTGAACCGCTATTGACAGAGGAGAAACCTTAGCAACATCATATACATTAGAGTTATCTGCCAAGTTAACTATTGAATTCATAAAGCTCCTAAATATAATTTTGAGTAAAGAATTTGCCTTTAAATTTTAGTGTAATAGTATACTCGCTATGGTATTTTTAGATATAGTGGTCTAGCAAAATAGGCACTAATAAAATTAATTAAAGCCTTAAAAAAAAATCCTGATTTTAATAAAAACCCATGAGCATCAGTTCTTAGAGACATAGTCCATAAATTTAAATAGGTCAATTTGAAAAAAATCATTGCTATTTTAAGCAATTTTTGGTAAAAACTACCTTTTTTTACAAACTAACTCAAATGACTACAGAACCAAATTTTGATGAAATCCCTGCCTACATTCCAAAAAAGAGTGAAGACTTTATGTCATCCGGTCAACTTGAGCACTTTATCCACAAGCTTAATGTTTGGAGAGAGCAATTAGTTTACGAAGCGGAAACTACCATTAATCATATTCAAGAAGACTCTGCGCCTGTTGCTGATATTAATGACAGAGCAACTATTGAAGAAGAGTTTGCTCTTGAGTTAAGAACAAGAGACCGTGAAAGAAAGCTTATCAATAAAATTGATAAGACACTTCATTTGATTGATACCGGAGACTATGGATACTGCAAAACTTGTGGTATCGAAATTGCTCTTAATCGCTTAGAGGCTCGTCCAACTGCTGATCAGTGTATTGATTGCAAGACAGTAGAAGAAAGAAAAGAGATTTAATAAATCTTTAGAAGTGCTGATATGATTGGCCTTGGCCATCATAGCCTTTAATTTTTAGATCCTTTGAATCATTAATAACGCCTATCTTTGTAATTTTAATTTTACAAAATTCAGCTATATTTATTATTTCTGAATTAAAATTTTCAGGCGCTGTAAAGCATAATTCATAGTCATCACCCCCACAAAGTGGTAAAGCCCAATCATCATTACTCTCAATATACTTAATCATTGATTGGCTTAAGGGTAGCTCTTGAATGGCAACCATTGCTCCTACTTTTGATGCCTTGATGATATGAGATAGATCTTGTTCAAGCCCATCAGATATATCGATACATGAGTTCGCTATGCCCTTCAAAGCAGAACCGAGCTCTATTCTTGGTATGGGTCTATTAAGCTTTATCAGTTCAGCTTTATGGGGCCTCTCTCCTGCATTAATTTTCTTAAGACAGAGTGCGGCATCGCCTATCTCACCTGAAACATATATATTGTCACCATTTCTAGCGCCTGATCTCTTGATCGCTTTTGATTTTTCAACAACCCCCATCATAGTGATAGTGATATTAAGAGGGCCTCTAGTTGTGTCACCCCCAATTAAGCTAACATTATATTTTTTAGATGTTTGTTTAAGAGACTGAGAAAATTGTTTAAGCCAAATCTCGTCTAATTTTGGAAGCGTTAGCGCAAGAGTAAAACACTTTGCCGTTGCACCCATTGCAGCAATATCACTTAAATTAACTGCTAATGATTTATATGCAATATCTTCTGGAGAGTCGTTTTTAAAAAAATGAACACCTTCTGAAAGCGTGTCTGTTGTAGTAACTAATTGATAACCTGAATCAAGATTAAAAATAGCAGCGTCATCACCAATTCCTAATTCAATGCCGGGGTCGCTTAATGGCCAATTAAAGTAATTTTGTATTAATTCAAACTCATTCATATCTTTAATTACTTAAGGCCTCTAAGTGGGCTTTAATGCATTCTGAGAGCGCTTGAAGATCATAACCACCTTCAAGAAAAGAGATGACCCTGCCATTGCTGTGTCGCATAGCAATCTCAACAATACTTTGTGTTATGGTGAAATAGTCTTCAGACTCTAAGTTGACTCCAGCTAAAGGGTCTCTTTTGTGCGCATCAAAGCCAGCAGAAATAATAATTACTTCGGGCTTAAACAAGTCAACATTTTTTAAAATTTTAGTTGAAAATATTTCCATAAATTGGTCCCTAGTTACGTCAGAAGATATCGGTGCATTAAATATATTTCCTACTCCAGTCTCCGACTCCAGACCAGTTCCAGGAAATAAAGGATGCTGATGTATCGATCCGTAAAAGACACTTTTATCCGTGTAAAAAATTTCTTGGGTGCCGTTTCCATGGTGCACATCAAAATCAATAATGGCTACTTTTTTGAGATTAAATTTATTCTGTAAATACCTAGCAGTAACAGCAGCATTATTTACAAAACAGAAGCCATTTGCCCTAGTTGTTTCTGCGTGATGGCCTGGCGGACGAACTGCACAAAACAGTCTTTTTGTTACTCCATTCATCAATTCATTTGCTGACTGAATTCCTGCGCCACAGGCTCTCAGTATCGCCTCTTTACTTTGAGAACAAAGAACAGTATCGGCATATGGTTCTTTCTCGACCCCAACAAGTCCAGAGCTTGGAACCATAGAAAAGAGTTCGTCTAAATAGGTCTGGGGGTGAACAAGATTTATAGTCTTAAAGTCAGCTAATGGCGCCTCTTTAAGAGAGATATTAAGCTCATCAATATTTTTAATTGAATCAAGGATAACTTCTAAGCGCTCTTTTCTCTCAGGATGGTTTTCACCATTATCTTTTGCAATGCAGTCTGAATGAGAGAAAACCGTTATACCTTCCATTGAAAATCTACATATATGCGTTTTCTTTATGCGAATGATCAGTTGCATCAAGAACAGCAGATATTTCTGGATATAAATCTTTAAGTTGCTTCTCTACTCCATCCTTAAGGGTCATATTCACCGAACTACAGCCTTGGCAACCGCCACCAAAATTCAAGACTACTTCTTTTTTCTCAGTTATTTCAACAAGGTCAACAAAGCCGCCGTGTGATGCTAGGCTTGGGTTAACCTCTGTCACAATAGTAAAGAGGACTTTTTCCTCAAGAGGGGCGTCATCTTTAGGCGCCTCACCTTTGGCATTGGGAGCAGTGATAGTAAGTTTTTTATTGGTGCCATCTAGCTTTAATGCAACATTTGAGTCGCTTAAATATTGATTATTAGATTCATCAATAAAAGCGCTAAAACCCACAAAAGGAAATTCGTTATAGCTATCAGGAAGGTCGCTCTTGATGCAGAAGTTAAATGTCACAGTTGCAACCGGAGTGCCTGCTTTTTCAACGTCAACTTTTAAACCAAGGTCTTTCTCATCTTGTTGCTCAAATAGGTCAGCAACATAAATTTCCGCTTCTTCAGTAATACTAAACATTTGGCCTCCTAAAGACAATATTATCAATTAAGCGAGTATCGCCTAACCTTATAGCAGATATTATAATAATTTCTGCAGTGTTAGTAACGATTTGTGTAAGGTTATTTGCATTTAGAACCTCAAGATACTCAACTTCAAAGTCAACACTTAGTTTAGATAAAGCTTTCTGCTTAACCAATTCGATAGAGTCGCCCTGCTCTATAGCGGCCTTTGCCTTGCTAAGCTGCTTATAAAAAAGTGGCGCTTTTTTACGATTTTTAATACTTAAATACTGGTTTCTAGTGCTCATTGCTAAGTTATCACTCTCTCTTTGAGTTGCAACCGACTCAATGGATACGCTTAAATCAACATTTTTAACAAGAGACTTAATAATTAAAAGCTGCTGATAATCCTTTTCACCAAAAACCGAATAATCTGGCTTAACAATATCAAACAGGCGTTTAACGACTTGAGCTACGCCATTAAAGTGAAAGGGTCGAAAAGCGCCACAAAGTATTTGTCCCATTGGGCCCACCTCATAATTTAACAAGGTTCCATTTGGATAAATTTCATTTTTAGAGGGAATAAATAAGATATCAATGCCTCTATCAACTAGAAGAGCCTTATCATTAGTAAAATTTTTGGGATAAGACTCAAAGTCCTCACCCTTAGAAAACTGAGTGGGATTGACAAAAATACTTACAACTACAACATCAGCCAACGCTTGAGCCTTTTCAACTAGCTTTAGATGACCATCATGAAGCCCACCCATAGTAGGTACCAACGCAACTTTTTTATGATTATTTTTATAACTCTCTAAAAAAAATTGAAGATCATCAGAACTTTCAAAAATTTTCATTAATAACTCTCACTTTCGGCAGGAAAATTTCCTTGTTTAACCTCCAAAACAAAAGCTTTTACTGCTGCAGTAATGGTGTTTTCTGAATTCAAGAAATTACGAACAAATCTTGGCTGCTTACCCAGAGAAATACCTAACATATCGTAACTAACCAGAACCTGGCCATCGCACTCTTTACCAGCCCCAATTCCAATTGTTGGTATTGTTACTGAATTAGTTATTGATTTCGCTAAATTACTTGGAACACACTCAAGCACTAAAATGTCTACGCCTAAGGAGTCGAGTATCTTTGCATTATCTAGAATTATTTGAGCAGAATCCTTATCTCGGCCCTGAACCTTATAGCCACTTGAATCGACAACCAATTGCGGCTGTAGACCTAGATGGCCACAAACATTAATGTCATTGGAAACTAGAGCTTTAATAACCTCTGTATTTTCGCTTCCACCCTCTAACTTAACCATATTTGCGCCATTATTAATCAATTCTTTTGCGTTAGCTAAGGCAGTTTGAGCATTTTCATAACTATGAAAAGGCATATCCGCGATAACTAATGCTTGCTTGCAAGCTTTTGCTACAATTTCAGTATGATAAAGCATATCTTTCATGGATACAGATCGCGTATTTTCAGCGCCCTGAATAACCATTCCAAGAGAGTCACCAATTAAAATAATATCAACACCTGCACTATCAATAAGTTTAGCCATTGAAGCATCATATGCTGTCAGGCAGGCAATTTTTTGACCATTTTCTTTAAAAATATTTAACTCAGAGTGCTTCATAGTTTTTTTACGTCTGACTTATTAATTCTATTTAACAAGGTCTTTATTGACCCTAACAAAGGAATCTTTACCGTAGGATCTATCTCAAATAATGGCACTAAAACAAAGGCTCTGTTTATTGCTTCAGGATGCGGAATAGTCAATCTTTTATTTGAAATAACCTGCTCTCCATAAAGAAG
>CAJQTP010000044.1 GCA_905620445.1 uncultured Candidatus Thioglobus sp. | reverse complement strand
TGTCCATAGCTAGCAGTTTGTTGATATATTGGGCGCTTTAAATCCAGCATTGCGATTAAGCCTTTAGGTCTGAGATCAAAGTGCTCTCTAATCAAGGTTACAATTTCATTGTGTGGTATCTCTCCAGTACCAAAGGTATCAACACTAATACTAGTTGGCTCTGCAACGCCGATTGCGTAAGAAACTTGAATTTCACATCTTTCAGCAAGTCCTGCTGCAACGATGTTTTTTGCAACATAGCGAGTAGCATAAGCTGCGCTCCTATCAACTTTTGACGGATCTTTTCCTGAAAAAGCGCCGCCACCATGTCTTGCCATGCCGCCATACGTATCTACAATAATTTTTCTTCCAGTAAGGCCGGCGTCTCCAACAGGGCCGCCTATTACGAAGTTGCCAGTTGGGTTGATATGATATTGAGTATTTTTAGTTAGCCATTTTTCTGGCAAGATTGGTTTTATGATTTTTTCTAAGACTGTTTCTCTGAGCTCATCAAGAGAAACATCACCATCGTGTTGAGTGGAAAGAACGACAGCGTCAATTCCTACAATTTGATTTCCTTCATAAATACAGGAAACCTGTGATTTAGCATCTGGGCGCAACCACGGAATGGTGCCATTTAGCATTAAGTCGGCTTGTTGTTTAACGAGCTGATGAGAAAGCATAATAGGGGCTGGCATTAATTCATCTGTTGAGTTCTCAGCATAACCAAACATTAATCCTTGGTCGCCCGCTCCTTGCTCATGATTTTCACTTTCTGTAACACCCATAGAGATGTCTTGCGATTGCCTTCCAAGAAGGTTAGTTATAGAGCAAGTACTGCCGTTAAAGCCATACTCCTCTTTGTTATAACCAATACCAAGGATAGTTTCTCGAACAATAGCTGAGTAATCGATTTCAGCATCAGTAGTTATTTCACCTGCTAAGACGACTTGATTATCTTTAACTAAAGTTTCAACAGCAACTCTAGAATTAGCGTCTTGTTTAAGTGCAGCGTCAAGAATAGCGTCAGAAATTTGATCACAAACCTTATCAGGGTGACCAGCAGAAACAGATTCAGAGGTAAATATCACAGTGTTATCCTTTTTTTTAAAAATAAAAACCTTAAAGTTGGGTTTCTAGGAAGACACCAGCTTTAGCTTGTTTTAGTCACTTTAGTGACAACGCTAGCAATCAGAACAAATCAGCGTAAATAAATTATAATCTTTTTCAAATAAATGTAAAGCCTATTCCATACTAATTTTTAGAGCTAATGCGCTAACAAATGGGGCAGTCATTAGGCTAACGATTAGAATAGATCCCAAAAAATAGAGTTGACCATTTATTGGAAGGCCAAGCTGTGATTGAGAAACTGCACTTGTTGCAAAAATTAAAATAGGTATATAAAGCGGCAGTATTAATAAAGACAATAACATTCCAGAGTTTTTTATACTAACCACTAATGAGGCGCCAATAGACCCAATGAGGCTTAAACAAGGTGTGGCCAAGCATAGTGTTAATATTAAAATATATATGCTATTAGAGTCTAAAAATAACGCCATTCCTAGTAATGGTGAAAGTACTATTATCGGTAGTCCAGTAAGTATCCAATGAGCAGTAGTTTTGGCAAGTAATATTAAAGAGAGTGGCTGGTGAGAGATGACTACTTGCTCAAGAACACCATTATCATAGTCATAGTGAAATAATGAGTTAAGCGATAAAAGCACAGAAAGCATTGTGGTAACCCAAATAATTCCAGGTGCTATATTTGATAATGTCTCTGCGTCTGGGCTTATAGCTATTGGAAATAATGAAATAGAAATAACAAAAAACATTAAAGGATTAAGAAAGCTAGATGGATTTCTAAAAGCCATTTTTAAATCTCTTGTTAATGTTGTTAAGAAGATATTCAAAGGGAAATCTCCCTAAGATTTTTAATATTGCTATCTTGATGGGTTGTTAAGATGCAAATCCCACCTTTTAAACAATGTTTTTCAATTTGACTTTCAATAATCTTAATTCCATCTGAGTCAAGCGAAGTGAAAGGCTCATCAAGAAGCCAAACTTTGGATTGACTAATAAAAAGTAGCGATAAGGCGACTCTTCTTTTTTGTCCTGCAGAGAGTTGTCCAACGAGCTCATTTTCATAATTTTTTAAACCAACCTCTCTTAAGGCTTTATGAAAATCAGGGGATACAATTTCAGTACTTAGATTTGCTAAGTATTCAAGGTTTTCGATACAGCTAAGTTCAGAACTTAGAGAGGCATAATGACCAAGATATAGAGTTTCTAATTGATATTTTTCACTGTTAGCTTTACTTTGATTGTAAGTTATAGATCCTGATTCGGGGGAGTTAAGTCCAGAAATTATCTTTAGCAATGAAGTTTTTCCAGATCCATTTTGTCCAGAAATTCTTAAGATTTCACCAGGATTTAGATTAAAAGATAGGTTTTCAAAGAGAAGGTTATAACCTCTTTGACAGCTTAAGTTATTTACTGTTAGTTTCGACATGCTTATATTTTAGTTGATAAGACAAATAATGGCACAAAAATCTACACAGCCTATAACTTAACTAAAAAAGTTTTTTTTAATTAATATTTGAAATTTCTTTTAAGCCACTCTTGTCAATTTCAGATAGGAGATTGTCTGTAAATATAAGTCTTAAGCGATATCTAATTTCTATCTCACCATCAATTGTTGAGTGATTAATATAGTCCCATTGATATTGATGAAAAGGGTCAATAATACTTGGAGAGCCAATTAGGTTCATTACAGCCTCTTTTGACATTCCTATTTGAAGCTGATTAACCTCTTTAATGTCTAGAATTATTCCCTGCATAATTGTTGGTTTATATACATCAATTGAGGGCAGTTTAGGCTTAGCCCAGCTAGGTAATGATAGCTTTGGCATCTTTGGCAGATCAGGCATTGAAAACTTTGGTAGTTTGGGCAGGTCAGGAGCTTTAGGAAGAGAATTTGTACACCCAGTCAATATGAGGCAGGCAAGTAGAATAAAAGTTAATCTCTTCATCATTAGTTAAAACATATAAAATATATACAAGATTTTACCTTAAGGATTTTTAAATGGATGCAGAAGATTTAAAAAGTGCTGGTCTTAAAGTTACTCTTCCAAGGCTAAAGATTTTAGAGGTTTTGGAGAAATCACCAAACCATCATTTAAGTGCCGAAGATATTTATAGGGTTCTCATTGAACAAAATGAAGAGGTTGGTGTTGCAACAATCTACCGCGTTTTATCTCAATTTGAAGAATCAGGTATTGTTCAAAAATTAAATTTTGAAAATAACCAGGCTGTCTATGAGTTATGCGGGTTAGAGCATCACGACCACCTTGTGTGTGTAAAGTGTAATAAGATTATCGAATTTCAAGATGATGTTATTGAACAACATCAGCTTCAAATTGCAAAAAAACATGGCTTTGAATTAACTGATCATTCGCTTTATCTGTATGGCTTATGTAAGGACTGTCATTAAGTTTTTTTTAGGACTTTATAAATTATGGATGATTTTATTTATAGGGCTCTAATGGCATCAATTGGCGTCTCAGTAATCGCAGGCTCTCTTGGTTGTTTTGTTATCTGGAAGCGACTTTCTTATTTCTCTGATTCTATTTCACATAGTGCACTTCTAGGCGTAGCTCTTGGCCTTGCAACTGGCCTAGGAATTAATTTTGGCTTGATTATTGTTGGCGGATTATTTGCAACGTTAATTGTTTTTTTGCAGCAAAAAGAGTTCTGGTCAAGTGATGCGGTGCTGGGTATCTTCTCTCATATTTCGCTCTCCCTAGGAATCGTTGTTTTAGGGTTTATTGGCGATCAAAATACAGATTATTTTTCTTATCTTTTTGGAGATATACTGTCTATAACCTCTAACGATATCTTTTGGATATTTTCTGTTGTGGTTGTAGTTGCCTTCCTTTTATTTATTAATTGGAAAAAACTATTATTGCTAACACTTAATGAGGAGTTAGCTAAAGCAGAAGGCATTAATAAAACCTTTTATGAGCTTCTTTTTATGTTTTTAATAGCGCTAGCTGTATCTGTTTCAGTCCAAATTGTAGGCGTTTTGCTAATTACTTCTTTGCTAATTATCCCGCCTGCTGTGGCTCGTGTTTTTTCAAACTCACCTATATCAATGATCTTTAGTTCAATGATAATATCAATTGTTGCTGTTTTATTGGGTCTATACTCTTCAATAACATTTGATCTGGCTACTGGCCCAGCAATAGTTATTACTTTAGGAGTTTTCTTTTTTATTGTTCAGTTTTTTCCGAGTAAGAGTAATTAAAGGGAATCGTTAAGCGCGGTCAATTGGTTAGTTTGTTGTTCAATTACTAGTGGGTCTATAATTGCCTCTAAGTCTCCTTCCATGACTTCACTTAATTTGTAGAGTGTTAAGTTAATTCTATGGTCAGTAACTCTGCCTTGAGGGTAATTATAAGTTCTGATTCTTTGAGAGCGATCACCACTTCCAACTAGTTCTTTTCTTTGAGAGGCCTGCTCTTTTTGTTGCTCTTGTTGTTGTGCATCTAAAATTCTGGATGCTAAAACTGATAAGGCTTGAGCCTTATTTTTGTGTTGAGATCGACCATCTTGGCATTCTACAACAGTTCCAGTAGGAATATGAGTAACACGAACGGCTGAGTCAGTTTTATTGACATGCTGTCCTCCAGCTCCAGAAGCCCTAAAGGTGTCCACTCTTACATCATTCATGTTGATATTGACTTCTTCAATGCTAGAAACTTCTGGCATCACGGCAACGGTGCACGCAGACGTGTGAACTCTGCCTTGAGATTCTGTTTCAGGAACCCTTTGAACACGATGCGCTCCAGATTCAAATTTAAGTTTTGAGTAGACGTTAGTGCCACTTACTCGAGCTATAATTTCTTTAAACCCACCATGTTCTCCTAAATTAGAGCTCAAAATTTCAAGCTGCCATTTGGATTTTTCTACATATCGGGTATACATTCTATAAAGGTCACCTGAAAAAATACTTGCCTCATCACCACCTGTTCCTGCTCGAATTTCAATAATAATATTACGAGAGTCGTTTGGGTCTTTTGGTAAAAGTGACTTCTTAAGATCTAATTCAAGCCGCTCTAGTATCTTTCGACCTGAAACAATTTCTTCTTCAGCCATTTCTTTAATATCTTGATCATCTTCTTTGAGAAGTATTTCTGCAGCATCAATGTCACT
>CAJQTP010000043.1 GCA_905620445.1 uncultured Candidatus Thioglobus sp. | reverse complement strand
TTTACCAGCAGGCGAATACCTTAGAAGATACTGGCAACCAGTTTTTATCTCTTCTGAGCTCGATGATCTTCCTGTATCAATAAAAATTCTCGGTGAAGAGCTTGTTCTATTTCGAGATAAAAGTAATCAATTGGGGTTAGTTCACAAACAATGCCCTCATAGACAAGCTTCTCTTGAATTTGGTATTTGCCAAGAAACAGGAATTCAATGTTGCTACCATGGGTGGCATTTTGATATTGATGGAGCATTAATAGATGTACCTGGACAACCTGAACATATAGCTAACATTATTAAACAAAGGGTCCGACTTGGCGCCTATCCAACCCATGAATTTAAAGGTTTAATTTTTGCCTATCTTGGGCCAATTGAGGAAAAGCCTGAATTTCCAATGTACGACAGTTTAAATTTTGAAGACATGGAAATGGTGCCCTATAAAGCACCCTTTAATTGTAACTGGCTTCAAGTTTTAGATGCTATAGTTGACCCTATTCATACTTCCTTTCTTCATTCAAATATGAGTCGTAAGCAATTTTCAGAGGGCTTTGGAGAGGTTGGGCAGATTGACTTTTTTGAGCGTGATAGTTGGATTTTAGGCTGCAACACTAGGAGAGTAGGTGACAATATTTGGTTTAGAATTAACGAAGTTGTTTTGCCAAACTTTACTCAAGCAGGGGCTGCATTTGCTGCAGATGGAACAAAGCAAATATACTATGGTAGAAGTTCATTTACTAGATGGGTTGTTCCAATCGATGACGAAACAACGATCTGTTATGCTTGGGCTAATTTTGGAGAACGTGGAGATCCACAGGAATTTAACACTCCAGAAGGTCCTGAACTAATTGAGCAGGGTGAAATATTCGATCGCCCCTATAAAGAACGTCAAAGATTTCCTGCAGACAGAGAAGCTTGTGAAGGTATGGGCCCAATAAATATTCATAGAAATGAAAATTTACTACCTAGTGACCAAGGCGTAGCAATGATGCGTCAGAGAATTCGAGAGCAAATCAAAACTGTTGCCTCTGGCAAAAAACCATACGCAGCGACTGGAATTAATGGATTGCCAGTTCCAACTTATGGAGGCGATTCTGTTCTTAATATCCCAGAGAGCAATGTGGAAGATAATTCTTTCTTAAGTAAGCTTGCACATGAATTCGTTCAAATTCAATTTGAAGTGGATGGAAAGAATGAAGGAGAGAGAGTTAAAATAGTTACTAATAAATTAAAAGAAATACAATCAAGAGAAACTTCAAATACTAATAAATAAATCCCTATGACAAGTAATGCAAAAATAAGAGTTCATTTTAAGAGTAATCATGCTGACTCTGATTCGTTTCCGCCAACCATTGAAGGGGAGAGTGTTTTTGCTATTACGAAAGAAAGGTTTGATAATGCAATTGAAAATTATCCCGATTTAAAAGACAAAATTGAGCCAATTTTTGATTGGGATTTAGATAACTTTTACGAATCTATGAAAACTGCTGAGGTTCTTGTGTGCTGGGATTTACCTACCGAAAACCTGGCTGAGATTGCACCAAACCTTCGCTGGATTCATATTATAGGTGCTGGAGTTGAGCATCTGTGCCCAATGGACTGGGTTCCAGAACATGTTTCAGTTGTTAATAATCGAGGCGTACACTCAGCAAAAGCAGGAGAATTTGGCCTGATGAGTGTTTTAATGCTCCACACCCATATTCCTGAGATAATTCAAAATCAGAAAAATAATTACTGGGAGTCTCTTTACTCTTCACCTATTATTGGGAAAACCTTACTCATCATTGGTGTAGGAAATATAGGGCACGCAGTTGCAAACAAATGTAAATTACTTGGCATGCATATTATTGGTGTTAGTCGTCATGGGAAAGCTTTGGATAACGTAGATAAAATGGTAACTACAGACCAATTAGATGAAGTTCTACCAATTGCAGATTATATATTTATGTCTACCCCTAATACTAAGGAGACATTGAATCTTCTCGATAAAAGGCGTCAATCTTTAATGAAGCCAGGTGTTGGTATTATTAATGTTGGAAGGGCCGCAACTATGGATTATGATGCCTTAATTGACAATCTAAATTCTGGGCATATTAAGGCGGCTATTATTGATGTCTTTGACCCAGAGCCACTTCCTTCAGACTCGAAGCTATGGGATACACCTAATTTATTGGTTATGCCTCATATATCAGCGGATGATGGGGACACTTACATTCCGCTCACACTTGAACTTGTAATGATGAATATGCGCCGTTACATTTTAAAAGACGAGCTAAATAATTTAGTAAACCCAGATCTGGGCTATTAAGTATCTGCGTAATTTTTTTTAAAATCTTTTGCAGCAAGCCTCGAAATAGCAATCAGATTTTCAGTTGGATGCTCTAAAGCATCTTCAAGTGATAGCTCCCTAGACACAATACTATAAGCCTCGTTAACTCCATACTTCTTTATAAAAGCCTCACTATCTTGTATTGAGCCTGCAATTACAAAGATACTGCATTTATGATTTTTTGCATAATTAATGACTCCAATAGGCGCCTTACCTCGATCACTTTGAGCATCTATTCGGCCTTCTCCAGTTATTACCAAATCTGCATCTGAAAGGTATTGGTTAAAATCAAGCGTTTCAAGAACAGTATTAATACCACTTTTGAGTTCAGCACCTAAAAAAGCAAGGAAGCTATAGCCCATTCCTCCAGCAGCGCCGGTACTCGGCTGCATTGAAACATTGTTAGTAAATGTATTTGAGACAATATTAGCGTAATGATTCAAGATAGAATCCAATTGATTAATCATCTCTGCATTTGCACCTTTTTGAGAGCCAAAAATAGAAGAGGCTCCCTGAGGACCAATCAACGGATTATCGACATCGCATGCAATTTCAAAGCTAACTCCTTTAAGGCGAGAGTCCATAGAGCTAAGATCAATTTCGCAAAGAGCATTTAAACTAGAAACCCCTTCAATAAGTTCATTGCCTGAAGTGTCTAAAAATCGAACTCCTAGTGCTTGTAAGAAACCCACTCCTCCATCATTAGTCGCGCTACCTCCTAGACCAATAATGATATGTTTAACGCCTTCATTCAATGCAGCTAATATAAGTTCACCCACTCCAAAACTAGAAGCGATCATTGGATTTCTTTTCTGAGGAACAACTAAGTGCAAACCACAAGCTTGAGCAACCTCAATAACTGCTGTTTTCGAATCTCCAAGAATGCCCCAGTTCGCATTGACAGTCTCTCCCATAGGGCCAGAAACCTTTGTACAAAAAAAACTACCTTTAGTTGCTTTAACCAATACATCAACTGTACCTTCACCTCCATCAGCAATAGGTAACTTAAAAATTTCAGCATCTGGAAGTAAATTTGAAAAACCTACTTCGATAGCGTCTGCAACATTAGACGCTGAGAGGGTTTCTTTAAAGGAGTCGGGTGCAATTACTATCTTCATAAAATTCAATACTCTGGAACAATTTAGTGATCAGATTATTTCATCTATCCTTAATGTTAGTTATATTTTTTACCCCATCGCTCAAGCGAAATTGTAGCAATAAAAATAATTAACATTCCAATCCATTGGCTTTGGCCTAATTTATCTTGGAGAAGTATTACACCTAATATGATAGTAAAAATAGGCTCCAAGTACATTACATTAGATGTTCGAACAGGGCCAATGATTGAAATCGATCTAAAGAAAAAGTAAAAACCGCCACTCATACCAATGGCTGAAAGGATACTCCAAATTAACATCTCAGAAGATACTGAGGCAATTGGATTTGCTATAACTATAAAGTAAACCAGCACAAAAACTATAGAAGGTAAGACCGTTATATATTTAACCAAGCCCCATCCAGACTCTATGCTTTCATGTCGAGATAAAATATTAACGGTAACTTGGGCAAGTGATGCAACCATTCCCCAAAAAATGCCCCACAAGTTCCAATCACTTGTATCACCTTGAACCAGAACCCAAATACCAAGTAACGAAACAAGAAGTGCTGCAACTGATAAAAAATCAATTGACCTTCCCTTTATTAAAGAGTTCACAAAAAAAGTAATAATTGGGAAAGTATAAATTACTACTACCGCCAAACTAAGAGGGATAAGCTTTATTGAAAACATATACGATGCAATAAAAAGAGCTTGAAAAATACTAATAAAAATTAGTCTTGTATGAGTTGCCTTACTTTTAGTTTTTTTGGGAGATTTATTTAAAAGGCTAGAAATAGTAAAGGTACTAACATAGCGAACAGCAAGAAGAAGAAATAATGGGCCAATTGAAGAATTAAGGCTGCCATCATCAGGGAAGTATAATTTAGAAGCAGTATAGAAGTAAGGAACAACAGTTGCCGCAAGAGAAAAGAAGAAGGCGGCTAAAATCGCTGTAACAATACTTGCCGTAAGAATACTTAAAGAGAATTTATTGCTCATAATAAATATCCTTAAGAATCAAAGCTTGCATTTTATAGCGCATCAAGATCAAACGTCAAGATATATATTTACACTCTTACGAAAGTTATTGTATTAATAGCTCGGGTTCATTGGTTGTAATAGAGTTAGAGCCCCAACTGATTAATTGATTCGCAGTATCGGCGTTATCTATAGTCCATGAGTGATACTCAAGTCCTGAAATAATAACCTTCTCAACGAATTCCTTTGAAAGCTCATTATTTGTACCAATTCCATCTGCCTTAATATCAAACATTTCGTTAATTAAACTACTGACTTCACGCCCCTCCTCATAGGAATACAATAATAGAGCTTTATATTCGGGCGCCATCTCCTTTAATTCTTTAACAACTTGCCTATCAAAAGAAATAATTACCACTTGATTTGAATTAATCTTTGATCGAGAAAGCTCCTTGATTAATGGTGATAATATTTCAACACCACACTTGATTTCAATAAATATTTTTTTTCCAGAGGGCACGGTTTTCAGCACCTCAGTCAAAGTTGGAATTTTAATATTTAAGTGATTTTTACCCTCACATTGAAGATTTAATTCTTTTAATTCTTGCAGAGTAGCATTACAAATAACTAAATTTTTATTGCAGACTCTAGAAGTATTGTCATCGTGGATACAAACAATAGACCCATCCCTGGTAAGATGAAAATCACCCTCTATTCCATCTACTCCAACAGCCCATGAGGCATTAAAGGCTGATAAAGAGTTTTCTGGTAAATCGAATGAAATACCTCGATGCGCAATAATCATTCAGTTATTCTACATAAAAGTTTAGAATAATGAAACAGACAGCTCCATCCAAAAACTTGGCATCAAACCAACGACTAAAATAAGAATACCATTTATAGAAAGTACAACCTTCATATCCAATGGAGCAGATATAACTATCTCTTTATCGACATCATCAAAATACATTGTCTTAATAATTTGCAGATAATAGTAAGCACTTATTACAGCGAAAATAACTGCTGTGATAGCAATAAGTACATACCCTTCAGCGATAACTTGTTGAAGGATAAATAGCTTCGAATAAAAACCAATAAATGGAGGAACTCCGGCCATTGAAAGCATAACTACCAACATAATTAATGCAAACCAAGGGGAATGCTTGCTTAAGCCTTGAAAGTCAGAAATTTGATCAGCCTCAAATCCCTTCCTATTAAGAACAATAATAGAGCCAAAGGCAGCTAAACTCATCAAGATATAAGCCAATACATAAAAGACTGCAGCGCCGTAACCATCAACAACACCGGTAACAAAGCCTAGCAGCACAAAGCCAATATGTGATATTGTTGAGTATGCAAGCATTC
>CAJQTP010000042.1 GCA_905620445.1 uncultured Candidatus Thioglobus sp. | reverse complement strand
ATAAAAAACGGGTTTGAAGTAAAGGCCTTTTCTGATGGGGAGTCTTTCTTGGCTAGTGATGAATCAAAATTTAGTCTTGTTGTTCTAGATCTTGGCCTTCCTGGAATTGATGGGCTTGAAGTGTGCAGAAGATTGCGACAAAAATCTAACGTTCCTATTATTATGCTTACTGCTGCTAGTGACGATTTAGATCGCATACTAGGATTGGAGCTTGGCTCTGATGACTATATGGGAAAGCCATTTAATCCACGAGAACTTCTAGCAAGAATTAAAGCTCTTTTAAGGCGATCAGAAGTCAAAGAAGAGGATGTAGATAATCACATAGTAATGAACTATGCTGCAAGAAGTGCGTTTGTTGATGGTAATGAGCTTGAGTTGACTGGAACAGAATTCGATTTACTATGCGTCTTTCATAAGCAAATAGGCGTGGTTTTAAGTAGAGATGAAATTGGTGAGCTTCTTCATGGCAGAAAGATAGACCCGTTGGATCGCTCAATTGACACAATTGTAAGTAGGTTACGACACAAATTGAGTAATCATTTTACTGGTGAAATAATTCAAAGCGTTAGGGGTAAGGGATACGTCCTACTTTTAAAAAGTTGAAAATTAAAACCTTCATGTTTGAATCATTAATGCCAAAAACAGTTGTCGCCAGAATGACTTCTGTTCTCTTTGTTGGAATTCTAGTTGCTCAACTACTGGGAACTTGGCTGTGGGTAGGGCAAATTCAGTCATCTGAAAGAGAAAGGATGGTTGAGCTTTCTGAGGCTATGGGTTCTCGCATAGCTCAAACCATTGCATTTTTTGAAAAATTACCAAAACAGTACCGGCACATAGTTCTTGATCAGTTAAGAGATATGGGGGGAACCCGTTTCTTTGTCTCAGTAAACAAACAGTTTATTAACTTAGATACAATTGAAGAGTCAGAGTTTTCTTTATTGGCTAGAGACAGCCTACAAAAAAGCATGACTGCCCAAATTGGAAAAATCAATTCAATGGAAATTGCCTTTGTTGATTTTGATAATTTAAAAATATTAACAGGCGACAACATGATGGTATCTCTTTCACCCACCTGGAAAAGATTCGCACTCTTAGAGCCCGGCGATAAAAGTCCATTTGTTGTGATTCAATTTCCAATTGATGCAGATGAGTGGATGTATTTAGCTGCAGTCGTCCCTAAGGGGGAGTTACTACTCGGAATTGATTGGATTAGCACTGAGAGAATCTTTAATCTTTCGGCGGTCTCACTTACAGTACTCTTGTTTACCTTTTTGTTCGTTCGCTGGCTCGTTCTGCCACTAAAAATATTGGCCCATCAAGCAGATCTTTTAGGAAAAGGACGTAATCCACGCCAATTAGAGGAAAAAGGATCAAAAGAAATGGTAGCGACAATAGGGGCATTTAACTCGATGGCTAAGCGCATCCAGAAATTGATTACTGATAGGGAGCGATCATTTGCAGCAATTTCTCATGATTTAAAAACTCCTTTAACCAGAGCTCGTTTAAGGGTAGAGAGCATTGAAGATGGCACTATTAAAGAGGACTTGATTGGCGACCTAGATTATCTTGAAACCATGGTCAAAGGAAGTCTTCAGATTATGACGGATGGTGCAGAACATGAAAATACCAGTCAAGTTGATATTACAACGATGCTAGCTTCAATCTTAAAAAAAGAAGAAATCCTTGGAATGCCAATTAAAATGAATATAAAGCAAAACATTGTGATTAAAGGCCGAGCTTTAGCTATAGAGCGAATGTTTTCTAATTTAATAAATAATGCGCTTACTTATGGCGAAGGTGTAGAGGTAAATGGGCAAGTAAAGAAGACAGGTGTCTTTATTCAGATTAAAGATAGAGGGCCCGGTTTGAGCGATAACGATAAAGAGAATGTGTTTAAACCATATTACCGTTTAGAGCATAAATTAAATGACGCGCACTCTGGCCTTGGGATGGGTATCGCTCGTAATATTGCAAATATTCATGGCGGCGAGCTTGAGCTTAAAGATCGAAACGGCGGCGGACTAATTGTCGAAGTTTACTTTCCAGCCTAATGAATGAAATAACTAACCCTAACTTTAAAGACAAAGAGTTCTTGGTTGGTCATATCAAATCAATTATGGGTTTTTATCATCCTCATTGTATTGACAATGAAACCGGTGGTTTTTTCCAACACTTTAAGGATGATGGAAGTATTTATGACTTTGACACTAGGCACCTGGTAAGTAGCACCCGCTTTATCTTTAATTATTCAATGGCTGCAATGCAATTCAACAATGTTGAATATATTGACACTGCTAAGCACGGAATTGATTATTTAAGGAAGCACCATCTTAATAAAGATACCGGTGGCTATGCATGGACAATGAATGGCAAAGAAGTGCTAGACTCAACAAATTATTGCTACGGTCTGGCATTTGTATTGCTTGCCTACTCAACCGCCTATAAGGCAGGAATTAAAGAGGCCAAGAATTATATTGAAGAGACTTTTGATTTAATGGAAAACCACTTTTGGTCTAAAGATCATGAGCTTTACTCAGATGAAATTAGCTCTGATTGGTCAATAGTCACTAACTATCGTGGACAAAATGCCAATATGCACACTTGTGAGGCCCTTATTCAGGCATTTGAGTCTACAAATGAGCAGAAGTACTTAGATCGCGCACTCCTTATAGCAAAAAACATCTGTATCAGGCAGGCAGGCTTGGCCGATGGCTTAATATGGGAGCATTACGACACTAATTGGCAAATTAATTGGTCATACAACAAAGACACTCCGGATGATTTATTTCGTCCATGGGGATTTCAAGTTGGCCATCTAACTGAGTGGGCAAAGTTACTAATTATCCTTGAAAGACATGTGGATGAAGATTGGCTCGTATCAAGAGCTCAAGAATTGTTTGATGATGCTATTGAAATGGGCTGGGATGAAAAGTCGGAAGGACTTGTTTACGGTTTTGCACCCAATGGTGATGTTTGTGATAATGATAAGTATTTTTGGGTACAGGCGGAATCTCTTGCTGCGGCAGCAGTATTAGCTAATCGAACAGGCGATGACTTTTATTGGGAATGGTATGAGCGTATATGGGAATTTAGTTGGAAGCATATGGTTGATCATGAATATGGGGCTTGGTTTAGAATTTTAGACTCAAAAAATAAGAAATACGACAACCTTAAAAGTCCTGCAGGTAAGGTTGATTACCATACTATGGGCGCCTGCTATGAGGTCTTAAATTTGGATTAGTTTAAAACCAACTGCAATGGCAGCTTAATGCTTAGACATGTTCCTTGAGAGTCTGATGTTATAGCAAGTTCGCCATCATGCAATTCAATAATAGTTTTAGTAATTGATAACCCTAACCCGCTCCCTTCTTTGTTAGATTCCGAGCCATGAAAAAATCTAATAAACACATTTTCAATTAACTCAGGTTTAATGCCTTCACCATAATCTTTGATTTGTAAATGGGCGCAACCATCTCCCAACTTTAGACCAACATCAATAAAACCACCATCTGGACAGCCATATAGTAAAGCATTATCTATTAGGTTATCAATTGCTTCACCAAGGAATGTTTCACTCCCTAAAAGATTAATATTAGTCTCCTTACACTCAAGTGAAAGAGACACTTTTTGATTATCTGCTCGTAAGGCAAATTTTGTTAATACTTCTTGAGTTAGCTTTACCATATCTAATACGATAAATTCAGATTTGATGTTACTTTGAGAAACATGTTCCATTGATAGGATTTGCTGCGTTAGTCTTGAAGTTTTTTCTGCCGCCTTTGCAACATCCTTAACTCTAATTTGCATACTCTCAAATGACTTAGATCTAGAAGCCGCTTCAGCTTGGCTTTGAATCGCAGCTATTGGATTTCGTAATTGATGAGCAGCGTTAGCGATAAAATTATCTTTCTCAATAAAAGCCGATCTTAATTGTTTAAATAAGTTATTCATAGAGGTAACAAGACTTGAAACCTCTTGTGGTACTTCTCTTTTTATTTTTCTAAGATCATTTGGTGATCTTTTTCTTATGGCGCTTTGAAGTTCTAATAGTGGCCTCATTCCAAATTGAACACCAAACCAAACTATTAAAGCTGTTGAAATTAACATTATTACCATTGTGATAAAAGCATCACTTGCTAATTCTAAAAGCAGTTGTTTTTGACCATCTATAGTTTGCCATACATAAATATTTACCCAGCCAGGAGTATCCATAGCTGAAATAAATTCTCTAGAGAAAATCACTCTTACATTCTGGTCATGATAAATTGAGTCATAAAAAATAGGTTTATATGGTTTAATTTCAGAGCTTCTTGGAATGGATGGAGGGTTTGAATAGCCAACAAAAAGAGAACTGCTCTCATCTCTTACTTGGTAAAAAATTTGATCATTTAATGAGTCTGTTAATGTTTCAAGAAGTTGTTCTGTTAGTAAGTCTCCGTCACTAAGGACTGCGTCACGCAAAATGACTTGTGAAATTGTATGGAGCAAGTTGTCAAATATTTCTTGAGATTTTTTTTGTGAATCGTAATATAAAGCGACTGTTCCTATCGAAACAATAATTAATAAAGGCAGTATTATTAAAAATAACAGTCGACTCCTTAAGGAAAGAACTTTTTCAATCATTCTTGTATTGAGTCAGTCATCATGTAACCAATTCCACGTGCAGTAGTAATTTGTATTTTGTAGTCTGAAAGTATTTTTCTTAAGCGTGATATGCTTATCTCGACAGCGTTGATATTGATGTCTGCCCCAACTCCGTATTGAGTATCTGCTAGAAAAGATTTAGAAATGTATTGCCCTTTTTTGTTTAATAAAATCTCGAATAAAGTCAACTCCCTTCGGTTTAGTGATAATTCGTAATTATTAAAAAAAATTCTTCGAGAATTTCTATCAAATATCAAATCACCTATTTCTTCATGCTTGGTAAGTAGATTGATGCTTCTTCTAGAAAGTGCCCTAATTCGAGCGTCTAGTTCTTCCATTTTAAAAGGTTTTACAAGGTAATCATCTGCCCCGGCATCAAGACCATTAACACGATCGCTTGTAGAACCTCTAGCAGTTAACATAATAATTGGAAAAAGTTGATTACGCTTCCTAATATTTTTGGTTATTGATACGCCATCCAGTGTTGGAAGATTTATATCAATAATAGCTAAATCAGCGCCTTCTAAACTTAGATGCTGATCTGCACGACCACCATCTATAAAATAATCGACCGAATGTCCTTCGTCTATAAGAACTTTTTGTATACCTTCAGCAAGCATCTGATTATCTTCTACTAGTACAATTCGCATATTGTTAGTTAAATATTCCTTAATTAATAAAAAAGTATAAATGAATTTTAATTGTTATAACAATAGATTGGATCTCAGGACAGGCTGATGAAAGCATATAGGTTTATGATAGTTTTCGCATTACAATATAATTGGTAAACTTATTAATATACATAAGTTGAAACTATAGGGAAGACATGAAAAGAATCAAATTTAAATCTATTGCTTCTATATTAGTTATTTCTTCAATGCTTGTACTAGCTAATAGCGCTTCTGCTGAAATTAGTTTTCGTGGTAAAACTATTGAATGGGTAGTACCTTTTTCTGAAGGAGGAGGGGCAGATGTTTTAGCTCGTTTTTACGCGCCATTGCTAAGTAAATATTTACCAGGCCAGCCTGAGGTTAAGGTTGTTAATATGCCAGGTGCTGGCTCAACAAAGGGAGCGAATTGGTTTAGCTCTGATGCTCCAAGTGATGGAACAGTTATTTTTTCTACCTCTGGCTCCACTCAATTTCCATATTTATTGAATGACCCAAGAGTTAAATATGATTACAAAGATTGGGAAGTAATTTTAGCTTCATCTACTGGTGGTGTTGCATACTTGCCAAAAGATTTAGGGCTGATATGGAATATAGACCCTAAATTAACTTTAGGTTCGAATTTTGTTTTTGCTTCACAAGGGCCAACTCGCCTTGACTTGGTACCTTTACTTGCATGGAATATGCTTGGTATGACTGTTGAGCCAATATTTGGAATTAAGGGAAGAGCTGATGGTAGGCTAATGTTTGAAAGGGGATTTGTGAATATTGACTATCAAACTTCTTCATCTTTTTTATCAAATGTATCACCTCTTGTTGATAATGGAGTGGCTATTCCTATTATGACCTGGGGTATATTGGATGATAATGGAGATATTGTTCGAGACCCAAACTTCCCCAAGATTCCTACTTTTAAAGAGCTTTATATAAATATTCATAAAAAGGAGCCATCAGGCAAAGCCTGGGATGCATGGAAAGCTTTTTTTATTGCTGGTTTTTCAGCTCAGAAGATGGTTGTTATAAAGAAAAATACTGATCAAGAGATTATTGATGAGTTTTCTAAAGCCTTTGCGACAATTATAGATCAAGAAAATTTTATAGAAATGTCAAAAAAATCTTTAGGAGTCTATGATCAGGCTACTGGCCTTAAGGCGATTAAATTTAAGCAAATTGCAACTCAAATTGATCCTTCTGCAATTCAATGGATTAAAGACTGGCTAAAGCTTAGCTATGATGTTGAGCTTTAGTATCTCTTAATTAAATATAGAATCTACAAAGTAATACAAAATAAAAGTTTACTCTGACAGAGTTCTGACAGTAAGGAAAGATATTATGCTTGTTGTCTAGTTGATTAATATATTTAAAAATTCATTATTAATTAGACATCCTGCTCAATGATGAGTAGGAAAATAAGGAGAGTTTTATTATGAAAAAAATATTTATTAAAGCCTTATCCTTCTTGTTTATCTTAGGTACTCTTTCCACGTCAGCAATTGCGGTTGATAAACTGCATTTTGTTGTACCTGGCGGTGCTGGTGGTGGATGGGATGGAGCGGCAAGAGGTACTGGTGAGGCGCTAGTTAAATCTGGCATGCTCGATTCAGCATCATATGAAAATATGTCTGGCGGTGGTGGCGGTAAAGCCCTAGCATGGATGATTAAAACAATGCCAAAAAACACCATTATGGTGCAATCAACTCCAATTGTTTTGCGATCTATTCTTCGTCATGAAGGCTATGTTTCTTCAGATGCTGCGAGTGGCGTTCTGTCTTATAAAGACGTAACACCAATTGCAGGAATTATTGGAGATTTTGGTGCAATAGCTGTTGCAGCAAACTCACCTTATAAAACATTTGCAGATGTTGTTTCTGCATATAATGCAAATCCAAAATCAGTCAAGATGGCTGGTGGATCAACTCGAGGAAGTATGGATCATTTGATTGGTGCTCTTGCATTCCAATCTGCAGGTGCTAATCCAAATAATGTTGTTTATATTCCTTATGATGGTGGTGGTGAAGCTCTGGCTGGCCTACTTTCAGGTGAGACACAAGTATTATCTACCGGCTTCAGTGAAGCTCTTGGTGCGGGTGATCAAGTTCGTATCTTAGGAATAACTGCGAATGATCGTTCTGCTGATGCTCCTAGCATACCAACACTCAAAGAACAAGGTTATGATGCTTACTTTGTTAACTGGAGAGGATTCTTTGGTCCACCAAATATGAATGCAGCTGATAGATATGATATTGCAAAAATGCTTGGTGATGTGCAAAGTACTCCTGAATGGGAAGCTGTCCGAAAGCGTAATGCTTATGTAAATATTTACAATCCTGGTTTTGATTTTATGGGTTTCTTAGAAACACAAACTCAAGAAATGACAGAACTTATGAAAAAACTAGGCGTTATTTAAGTTAGTCTTAAAAGGAGAAAGATGGATGAATATTAATTACTCGCGCTTAAGCGCGCTCATCTTTCTTCTTTTTTTTATTGTTTACTCATATCTTGCAAGCGAAATTAAGGTTTTTTCATTTGATGAAAATGCCGACTTTAATGCAAGAACATTTCCAACCTTCATTTCTTATATTGGTATTTTTGTATCTTTTTTAACACTAGTTCTATCTAAAAATGAACATGAAAAGCTTGGTCAATATGAATGGCTAAAAGTGATAGTTTTGTTTGTACTTGTTTTTACCTACGGAATTATTATTAAATCAATTGGATTTTTCTTATCCACTAACCTATTTTTAATGGTTGCTTATTACTATCTTGGTGTTCGCAGTCCTAAGATTATTATCCTTAGCTCTATTCCAGTAGTTGCAGGCTTACAATTTCTGCTTCATGAGTTATTAGATGTCTATATTCGCGACCCTTTTTTACAAACAATTGGAGTGATTTCATGAATGAAGGAATACTAATTGGTATTAATACTGCATTTAGTGGTTACAACATTTTTATGGTGATGGCAGGGTGTTTCGCTGGAACCATTATTGGTATGCTTCCTGGTCTTGGACCAATGTCAGCTATCGCACTCATGATCCCAATTACTTATGGATTCGATCCGGCCTCGGCTATGATTTTAATGGCAGGTGTGTATTATGGCGCCATATTTGGAGGCTCTACCTCATCGATTCTTATTAATGCTCCAGGCGTTGCAGGAACAGTTTCAAGCTCATTTGATGGCTACCCGATGTCACAAAATGGACAAGCTGGAAAAGCATTAGCGATTGCAGCTTATGCTTCATTTTCAGGAGGCACAATTGCAGCGATATTTCTATTAATTGCGGCTCCTCAATTAGCAAAAGTAAGTTTAAGCTTCCAATCTGCCGACTACTTTGCACTCATGTGTGTTGGATTGTTATCTATTGCTGCATTTGCTAGTAAAGGTCAATTTTTAAAAGCTATGATTATGACTGCTCTTGGCCTTGCTTTAGCCACTGTTGGACAAGATGCTTTGTCAGATATCACTCGCTTTGCTTTTGGTAATATAAATTTAATGGATGGAATTAGTTTTGTTCTTTTAGTCATGGCAACTTTTGCCATGAGTGAAGCATTTATGATTATTTTTAAAAAAATGGATATTAGTTTTAAAGCGTCTGATGTAAGTAAAGCTAAACTAGGCTCAATTAAACTGTCAAAAGCAGAAGTAAAAGAAATGGCACCAGTAATTGGAAGATCCTCAGTTCTGGGCTTCTTAGTTGGCGTTCTTCCTGGAGCTGGAGCAACAATTGCAAGTTTTTTGGCTTGGGGCTTTGAAAGAAGCATTGCTTCTGCAAAAGATAAACTTAAATTTGGTAAAGGCTCAATCAAAGGTTTGACCGCACCTGAAACTGCCAATAATGCAGCTTGTACTGGGTCTTTTGTTCCACTATTAACTTTAGGCATACCAGGCTCAGGGACTACAGCCGTAATGTTAGGTGCCTTGCTATCCTTTGGAGTGCAACCTGGCCCTAGGCTATATATAGAACAACCCGAACTTTTTTGGGCGGTTATTGTGTCAATGTATATTGGTAACGTTGTTTTGTTATTTTTGAATTTGCCTTTAATTCCATATATTGCTCGCATCTTGGCAATACCAAAAAATATACTAGTCCCCTTGGTACTTTTTTTCTCAGTTACAGGGGTCTATTTAATTTCTTTTAATGCGTTTGATATATATTTTATGGCTATTGTTGCATTCTTGTCATTAGTTTTAAGGGTATTAAATTACCCAATGCCGCCTTTAATACTTGGATTTATACTGGGTGGCATGCTTGAGAAAAACTTAAGAAGGGCAATTCTTATTAATGACGGCTCATTTTCATTTATGTGGGAAAGACCAATCAGTTTGGCTTTATTTGTAGTAATGATAATAATTGTATTATTGCAAATCTATCAAGGAATTCAAAAGAATAAAACATAAAAAAGTTATCTATTTTTTAAATAAGCTTCCTAGTTTAAAATACTTAATTAATTTATTAAGATTTATATGTTTATGACACCTGAAAATATAATTGAGCAATGGGCAGACTATTTTAATAATGCTGATATGAAAGCCATTCTGAACTTGTATCATGATCATGCAACTCTTTTGCCGACTTTTCTACCAAAGCTTTTAGCAAGTAATAATGAGATAAAAGGTTATTTTGATGTTGCTTTTAATGGAGATGCGTCTGTTGAGGTTAATGTTAAAGACGCTATAAAAAAGAAGCTAACTGAAAATATTTTTTTAATGACAGGTAGTTATGTTTTTTGTTTAGGTAGTAAGGGAGGCAAAAAATATTTATCTTGGTATAGCTTTTTAATAGACCTGTCAGATGATTCGCCAATTAAGCATCACCATTCTTCTAGAGTCCCATTTGAGTTCGACATAAGTAAATAATTCTTCAACTGCAAAGGTAGAAAGACTATTTTTCCAATTGAGAACTTCAGCTTGTCGCTTCGCTTCAATTTGTCATATTTTGTAACAAATCAACACAATGTGATACAAAGCCAGTAATAAACTAATTACTAATTCTGCTCAATGATGGGCGGAGTTAATATTATTTCAATGGAGAAAAATATGAAGAATACAATATCTACGCTAGCAGCCACAGCGCTTCTAGCAAGTACGACTTCAGTTAGTGCTGCAGATGTAGAAGTTTTGCATTGGTGGACTAGTGGAGGAGAGGCTGCAAGTGTAAATTACCTAAAAGAAAAACTAAGTGGAGCTGGAGTTGGCTGGACTGACTTCGCTGTTGCTGGTGGTGGTGGTGAAAATGCGATGACTGTTTTAAAGTCTAGAGCTATTTCTGGTAACCCTCCAACTGCTGCTCAAATTAAAGGTCCGTCAATCCAAGAATGGGGCGATTTAGGATTTTTAGCTGACATTGATGGCGTTGCACAAGCAAATGACTGGGACAATTTATTGCCTGCAGTTGTTTCTGATGTAATGAAGCACAACGGTAAATATGTTGCTGCTCCAGTAAACGTTCACCGTGTAAATTGGATGTGGTCTAATCCTGAAGTATATGCTTACGCAGGTGCTACTATTCCAACAACTTGGGATGACTTCATGGTTCAAGCGAAAAAACTACAAGCAGCTGGCTTTGTTGCTTTAGCACATGGTGGACAGCCATGGCAGGATGCAACTGTATTTGAAGCAGTTGTTCTTGGTGTTGGTGGTGCTGATTACTATAACAAAGCTTTTGTTGATTTAGATATGGACGCTTTAGACAGTGCTACAACTTTAAAAGTCTTCGAAACTTTCGGAAACTTACGTCAATTTGTTGATGCAAACTCACCAGGACGTGACTGGAACGTTGCTACTTCAATGGTAATTGAAGGTAAAGCGGGTAGTCAAATAATGGGTGACTGGGCTAAAGGCGAATTTAAAGTAGCTGGTAAGAGCGTTGGAACTGACTATGTATGTACTGCAGCTCCAGGAACTTCAGGTGCTCATACGTTTAACATAGACTCATTTGCATTTTTTGCGCAATCAGATGCAGCAAGCACTGAAGCTCAAAACATAATGGCAGCTGAAATTTTGGGTACTGATTTCCAAACAGTATTTAATCTAAACAAGGGATCTATTCCTGCGCGTTTAGGTGTTTCAAGAGCTGAATTCGATACGTGTGCTCATGATTCAATGGACGCATTTGTTTCAGCTTCTGCTAGTGGATCTCTAGTACCAAGTTTTGCTCACGGTATGGCGATGTCTTCAGCAGTTGGTGGTGCGGTAACAGACTCTGCAACAAACTTCTTCAACTCTGATCAGAGTGCTGCAGATGGTGTTGCTCAGTTAGTTGCTTCAATCAAGGCTGCAATGTAGAAGTTGTTAGTTTTCTAAATTAATGCCAAAAGTTTTGATTCGTCTCCTTACTTTTGGCTGAAGTTTAGATTAGGGGCACCTAAATTAGGTGCCCCATTTTTTTAATTAAATAATATAATAAATCATTGTGCTAAATTTTCTAGAAAAAAACCTACCAAAAATTGTATTAGCACCAACTACGATTGTAATGGTTATTTGTATGTATGGCTTCATTGTCTGGACTGGTTTACTATCGTTAACCAAAAGCAGAATGATGCCTCAATGGGACTTTGTTGGTCTCGATCAATATCGACGCTTGTTTGCTAACCCTCGTTGGGACGTAGCAGTTGATAATCTTTTTATCTTTCTAATTTTATTTATTGTTATTGCACTAGTTTTAGGATTACTCCTAGCAATTTTTCTTGATCAAAAAATTCGTGTCGAAGGAGCAATAAGAACAATTTACTTATACCCAATGGCAATCTCTTTTATTGTCACAGGTACCGCATGGAAATGGATCCTTAATCCCGGCTTAGGAATTGAAAAGCTAATGAATGATTGGGGGTTTGTAGGATTTGAATTTCGTTGGCTTGTCGAGCAAGATATGGCAATTTATACCATTGTTATTGCAGCTGTATGGCAATCAAGTGGCTTTGTAATGGCGCTTTTTTTGGCAGGATTGCGCGGAGTAGATGAAAACCTAACTAAAGCCGCTAGAATCGATGGAGCATCAACAATTCAGCTTTATTGGCATGTTATATTACCTCTAATGAGGCCAGTTTTTTTTAGTGCTATTGTTATTCTTACTCATATAGCTATTAAGAGTTTTGATTTAGTTCAAGCACTTACAGGAGGTGGTCCAGGATATGCATCCGACTTACCTGCTAATTTTATGTATACATTTACCTTTAATAGGGCACAAATTGGTCTTGGCGCTTCAAGCGCTATGATTATGTTGTTTGGTGTGCTAGCTATTTTAATTCCTTATTTGTATTCTGAATTACGAGAGAAAAAATCATGAATAGTTTTAAGCTAACAAAATATAATATTGGTCGCACGTTTATTTATCTGATACTGATTTTCTTTGCGTTTATATATCTAGCGCCTCTTTACGTCATGTTTACAACGTCTCTTAAAGATATTGAAGAAATTCGAAGCGGAAATTTGATGGCGCTTCCTATTGATCCAACCTTTTATGCCTGGAAGAAGGCCTGGTCATCAGCCTGTACAGGTAGTGATTGTAATGGTTTGGCGCCATATTTTTGGAACAGTGTTCGTATTGTTTTTCCAGCAGTCATAATATCAACAATTGTTGGTGCATTTAATGGCTATTCTTTAGCTAAATGGAAATTTAAAGGTAGCGAGTTTTTGTTTGGAGCACTATTATTTGGTTGTTTTATTCCATTCCAAGTCATTCTGTTGCCAATGGCAAAGTTGTTAGGAATGCTAGGCTTAGCAAACACAGTTACGGGCTTAGTGCTAGTCCATGTCATATACGGAGTCGCTTTTACAACACTTTTTTTCCGTAACTATTATGTAGGAATACCAACAGAGCTAGTAAGGGCGGCAAAACTCGATGGCGCAGGATTTTTTGCAATTTTTAGACATATTTTTATACCCCTATCTACCCCAATATTTGTAGTAACAATAATATGGCAGTTTACTCAAATATGGAATGATTTTTTATTCGGAGTTGTGTACTCAGGCTCTGGAACGCAGCCAATCACTGTCGCTCTAAATAATCTAGTTAATACGTCAGTTGGCGGTAAAGAATATAACGTGGATATGGCTGCAGCTATTATTGCAGCACTTCCAACTCTAGCAGTGTATGTGATTGCAGGTAAATATTTTGTTCGTGGTCTTACTGCAGGTGCAGTAAAAGGATAAATAGTAAATTTATAGATTAAATATGTCAATATAAATATGATGACATTAATTAGAACTTAAAACAATTAATAAAAACAGGATAACAAAATGGGAAGCATAAGTCTTAATGGAATTAATAAATCATTTGGTTCAACCGAAGTACTAAAAAATATAAATCTTGATATTAAAGATGGTGAGTTTTTAATTCTGATTGGCCCTTCAGGTTGTGGGAAATCTACTCTAATGAACTTGATTGCTGGACTTGAAGAGTTAAATAGTGGTGAAATCATCATTGATGGAAAGGATGTCTCTGGAGAGTCTCCAAAAGATAGAGACATTGCCATGGTATTTCAATCTTATGCCTTGTATCCAACAATGAGTGTTGCAAGAAATATTTGCTTTGGCTTGGAGATGAATAAAGTACCAAAAGATGAACAAGCATCTATTCTTAAAAGGGTGTCTGAACTTCTGCAAATTGATCACTTACTAGACAGAAAGCCAGGACAGCTTTCAGGTGGTCAGCGCCAAAGAGTTGCAATGGGAAGGGCACTCGCTCGCTCACCAAAAGTTTTTCTTTTTGACGAGCCCTTGTCAAATTTAGATGCGAAACTACGAGTTGAAATGCGCACTGAAATCAAAAAATTACATAAACGTATTGGAACAACTATAGTCTATGTCACTCACGACCAAATTGAAGCAATGACTTTAGCAGATCGTATAGCAGTCCTTAAAGATGGAAAGTTACAACAGATAGGTACGCCCTATGAAATATATAATGATCCAGTAAGTCATTTTGTTGCTGATTTTATGGGCTCGCCTGGGATGAATTTCATTGAATGTATTGTTAAAGACCAAAACTTGATAATTGAGAGTGGAGGGCAAAAATATGAATTAATAATCCCATGTACTGAGGCTCTAATTAAATCAAATTTAGATGTTGTTTTGTTAGGTATAAGGCCAGAGATGCTTACTGAAATTCAACCTTCAGTTGCTGATAATTCATTTGTTCAAAAAATTAAATTTGATGTTGAAGTTATAGAGCCTATGGGCGCAGATACTGTAGCGATAGGTCAATGGAATGAAAATGAGGTTATGGCAAGATTAAGTCCGGAATCTGGAAATTCTGCGGGTAAGGGATTTGAACTTCAAGTAGATACCAGTAAGGCTATATTATTTGACCCTAACTCAGGTTTAAGAATACGATAAAGTCGATTATAATTCCATTATGACCAAAGCCCTTACAAGGCCTGGATTAGACTTAATCCTTTAAATTTCTGACACTCTCTCTGTTAATTAGTTTAATTGGAAAATCATGACTAACTTCTAGATCTAAGTTATAGCATAGATTTAATAGACGTCTAGTTGCAGAGATAGCCATTTTCTGAAAAGGCATCTGAATAGTACTTAATGGGGGCAAAGTATAGGATGCGATATTCATATCATCGTAACCCATAATTGAAATATCATTAGGCACATTAAATCCTTTCTTTGTAAGTGCTGAAATTGCTGCCATCGCAGATTGATCATTTCCACAAAAAATAGCAGTAAAGGGAGTTTTTTGATTTAATAAATGTAACGCGCCTTCATAACCCTTCCGGAAAGTGTAATTCCCTTCAAAAATTAGAGTGTTTGGGATATGAATATTATTGTCATTAAGGGCGTCTAAAAATCCTTGTTGCCTCAGATTTCCATCATCAGTATCCAGCCAACCAGTAATGCATGCAATTTTTGTATGACCATTATCAATTAAATTTTTAGCTGCGAAATATCCTGCCTGATAGTGATCAAAAGTAAAACTCTTATCTGGCAAGAGGTCAACTTTGTTATT
>CAJQTP010000041.1 GCA_905620445.1 uncultured Candidatus Thioglobus sp. | reverse complement strand
ACTGTAATTTATGCCCCATACCTTAGTTAATAGGAGAGTGAAAAATGTTAAAAAATAATCCTAAATATTATGATGCGCACTGGATGCCATATACCTCAAATAGAGAATTCAAAGCAAATCCACGCATAATGGTCTCTGCAAAAGGTAGCTATTATAAAGACGATAAAGGCAGGAAAATATTTGACGGTCTTTCAGGTCTATGGACTTGTGGAGCTGGCCATTCACGTCCTGAAATCGTGGAAGCGGTAAGCAAACAAATTGACACTCTAGATTACTCCCCAGCATTTCAATTTGGACATGATAAATCGTTTGAATTAGCAAATAGAATTATTGAACTTACCCCAAAAGATCTAGACCGTGTTTTTTTTACATGTTCCGGCTCAGAGGCGGTAGATAGTGCCCTTAAAATTGCTCGTGCTTACTGGAGGCATAAGGGAAAGGTTGGTAAAACTTGTTTGATTGGAAGAATAAAGGGCTATCATGGAGTTAATTTTGGGGGGATTAGTGTTGGTGGTATTGGTCCAAATAGGGAGATGTTTGGACAAGGTATTGAAGCTGATCATTTATCATCTACCTTGTTACCAGAAAACTTATTTAGTAAAGGACAGCCTCAAGTTGGAAGTCATTTAGCTGATGAATTATTAAATAAAATAGCATTGCATGGCGCTTCTAATATTGCCGCAGTAATTGTAGAGCCAATGGCGGGCTCTGCAGGTGTAATTCCACCTCCTATAGGTTATCTTAAGAGGCTGCGTAAAATCTGTGATTCTAATGATATTTTACTAATCTTTGATGAAGTGATAACTGCTTTTGGCCGCATGGGCGCGAAGACAGGAGCTGAAGCATTTGGTGTTATTCCAGATGTAATGACTTTTGCAAAGCAAGTTAGTAATGGCAGTCAACCATTAGGTGGTGTGGTGGTTAACAAAAACATTTATGAAGCTTTTATGGATACGAAAGCACCAACTTATTTGGTTGAATTATTCCATGGCTATACATATTCTGCGCATCCAGTTGCTTGTGCTGCATCGATTGCAAGTTTAGATATCTTACAGAATGATAATTTGATAGAGCGAGTTAAAAAAATGAGCCCAATATTTGAACAACAACTACATAGCCTTAAAGGTTTGCAATATGTTGCGGATATTCGTAATTATGGATTGGCTGGTGCACTAACTATTGAGGCTTTTGAAGATCAGCCTGCATTACGACCTTACCAAATAGCAATGAAATGTTGGGATAAAGGTTTTTATGTGCGCTATGGTGGAGATACTATTCAATTAGGGTTGCCATTCATTGTAACTGGACAAGAAATAAAGGATGTTGTTGGAGCAATATCTGACTCAATTAAAGAATTACAATAAAGGAGAAAGAAGAAATGAAATTAGTAGAACACCTTATTAATGGTGAACTTGTATCAATGGGTGACCCTACTCAAGATGTATTTAATCCATCGACAGGAGAGGTTGGTAAGCAAGTAGAAATTGCTTCAAAAAATACTGTTGAAAAAGCTATAAATGCTGCTCAGGAAGCTTTTCCAGCATGGCGAGCAACGCCACCACTTAAACGAGCTAGAATTATGTTTCGTTTTAAAGAATTATTAGAAAAAAATATTAATAAAATAGCGCAATTAATTGGAGAGGAGCATGGAAAAATCGCACATGATGCGCTTGGTGAAATCACTCGAGGTATAGAGAATGTTGAATATGCTTGCTATGCACCTCAATTACTAAAAGGAGAGCATAGTAAAAATATTTCAACCAATATTGATTCATGGAGTGAGTTTCAAGCCTTAGGAGTTGTTACAGGAATCACCCCTTTTAATTTTCCTGCTATGGTTCCATTATGGATGTATCCCATGGCAATAGTTTGTGGTAATTGTTTTGTATTAAAGCCCTCAGAAAGAGATCCTTCGTCAGCATTATTTATAGCTCAATTATTAAATGAAGCAGGCTTACCAAAAGGGGTTTTAAATGTAGTTAACGGCGGTAAGGAGGCAGTAGATACTTTACTTAAAGATGAAAGAGTGCAAGCTGTAAGTTTTGTTGGATCAACTCCTATTGCAAAATATATTTATAAAACTGCTGCTGAAAATGATAAGAGATGTCAAGCTCTGGGGGGAGCTAAAAATCATGCTATTGTAATGCAAGACGCAGAAATGGAGAATACAGTGAATGCTCTAATAGGTGCTGCATTTGGCTCAAGTGGTGAAAGGTGTATGGCAATTTCCGTAGCAGTAGCAGTCGGCTCAGTCACAGCAGATAATTTAATAGCTGGCTTGAAATCTAAGATGCATAACCTTAAGGTGGGTAATTTTGATAATAGTAAAAATGATTTTGGACCACTTATAACTAAAGATCACATGGATAAAGTTAAAGAATATATTACAAGTGCAGAAGCTCAAGGTGCTGATGTTGTTGTTGATGGGCGAAGTGTTGAGGTGAAAGGTTTTGCAAATGGCTTTTATGTTGGTGGAACGCTTATTGATAGCGTGCAATCTTCAATGAAGTCTTATAAGGAAGAAATATTTGGACCAGTATTGCAGGTAGTGAGGGTAGAAACTATGCAACAAGCAATAGATTTAATAGATGAGCATGAATATGGTAATGGCACGTGCATTTTCACCCGAGATGGTGAAGCAGCAAGATATTTTAGTGATCAAATAAAAGTTGGTATGGTTGGTATCAATGTACCATTGCCCGTCCCTGCTGCTCAGCATAGTTTTGGTGGTTGGAAGCAATCAATGTTTGGTGATTTGGCTGCATATGGGCCAGATAGCGTAAGATTTTATACACGTAGAAAAACCATAACTCAGCGCTGGCCATCATCGAGTGTTCGGGAAGGCGTAAACTTTTCTTTCCCTTCATAACTGGTTTTTATGTTTTTTTAAGTGACCTCCTTTAGGAGGTCATTTTTTTGTCCCCTAGATTACATTTAATGCCACTTTGAGAACTATTTAAAGCCAACCAAATAATTATAGTTGACAAGTATAAAAAAAATATGTAGCCTGTCTATTTAGTCAAGAAGTGTAAATTTTTTTTATTTACCAAATCGGAAAAGGAGGAATTGAATGAGTAAATTAAAGTGTGGTCTGATCCAAATGGGATTGAAAGGCGATGGAACGATGTCGCCAGAAAAAATACGTGATTTGATGATTGAGGCTCATATCCCTATGATAGAGGATGCTGCAAAACAAGGGGTAAAAGTGCTTTGTTTTCAAGAAGTATTTACTCAACCATACTTTTGTCCAAGTCAGGATAAAAAATGGTATGCAGCAGCTGAATCAATTCCTGATGGACCAACAGTTAAGCTAATGCAAGAATATGCTAAAAAATACCAAATGGTAATTGTTGTTCCTATCTATGAAGAAGAAATGCCAGGTATTTATTACAACACTGCAGCAGTAATTGACGCTGATGGAAGCTTTCTAGGGAAATATCGTAAAACTCATATTCCTCAAGTTGCCCCTGGTTTTTATGAAAAATTTTTCTTTAAACCCGGTAATCTTGGTTATCCAGTATTTGAAACTGCATATGTTAAGTTGGGAGTATATATTTGTTACGACAGACACTTCCCTGAGGGTTGGCGTGCATTAGCTTTAAATGGAGCTGAATATATTGTTAATCCTTCAGCTACAGTGGCAGGATTAAGTAAATACTTATGGGAATTAGAACAACCTGCTTCGGCTGCTGCAAATGGAGTTTTTATTGGAGCGATAAATCGAGTTGGTAGAGAGGAGCCATGGGCAGAGCAAATGGGAGAATTCTATGGATCAAGTTATATTGTAAATCCTCGTGGTCAAATTGAAGCACAAGCAAGTTATGGTGATGATGAGTTATTGGTTCATGAAATTGAATTAGATATGGTTCGAGAAGTGCGAGATACTTGGCAATTTTTTAGAGACAGGCGCAGTGACCTTTATGGAAGGTTAACTGAAAAATAGCATCATGAATGACTCTTCATCTATAAAGTCTGCCGATTCTTCAATCATAGACATTAGTAATTTATGTCTTACCTTTGAAACACAAACAGAACCGGTACATGCACTTTCTGATATTAATATGAAAGTTAATTCAGGTGATTTTGTTTCACTAATTGGTCCAAGTGGTTGTGGTAAAACTACTTTGTTAAGGGTAATAGCTGATTTAGAAAAACCAACAAGCGGCACAATAAGTGTAGAAGGTAAATCACCAAATCAAGCACGCTTAGATCGTTCTTATGGTTACGTTTTTCAAACACCAGCTCTATTACCTTGGCGCAACATAGAGGCAAATATCCACTTACCATTAGAGATGTCAGGCTATTCAAAAGATGAGCAAAAAAGCCTTTCAAATCAATATTTGTCTTTAGTAGGCTTGTCAGGATTTGAAAAAAAATATCCATGGCAATTGTCAGGTGGTATGCAGCAGCGTGTCTCGATTGCGAGAGCTTTGAGTTTTGATCCTGACATGCTGTTGATGGATGAGCCTTTTGGTGCGCTAGATGAAATTACCCGTGATCGTTTAAATGAGGAGCTATTGCGTTTATGGGAACAAACTCAGAAAACAGTTGTATTTGTTACTCACTCAATACCTGAGGCAGTATTCTTATCTAATAAGATTATTGTAATGTCAGCTCGTCCAGGAAAGATTATTGATGTTATTGAAACTAATTTCCCAAAAGATAGGACCTTTGATATCCGCGAATCACCAGAGTTTTTAGAAGTTTCACAACTTGTAAGAGAAGGCCTAAAAGAAGGCCATAGTGATGGAAGCTAGTAGAGTACTTAATTCACTTATTAGTGGAACAGTTGGACCTGTTATGATTCTAGTCACCATCATTATAATGATATGGTATGCAGGGGCAGTTTACTTAAACAGTTCATTTTTAATTGATAGATATGAAAAAAATAATATTGAGTGGACTTTTTCACAATTAGCCTCAGACTCTTGGTCTATGGAGCGACCTGTTTTGCCATCACCCCATCAAATTGCAAAGGAGCTAAAGAAAACAATTTGGGATAAGAAGATAACTTCACCACGGAGTTTGGTTTTCCACTCTAGAGTGACTTTATCTTCGGCAATGGTTGGCTTTGTAATGGGCGCCTTTCTTGGTATTGTGTTGTCTATCGGTATTGTTTATGTGTCAGCACTGGATCGAACTTTAATGCCTTGGATAATTGCATCACAAACTATTCCAATTCTCGCAATTGCCCCTATGATTGTTGTTGTTTTGGGTTCAATGGGCGTAATTGGATTAATTCCTAAGGCTATCATTTCAACTTATTTATGTTTTTTTCCTGTAGTGGTTGGGATGGTAAAAGGTTTACGATCACCAAATATAATTCTGGTAGATTTAATGCGCAGTTATTCGGGCTCAAAAGCCCAAGTTTTTTGGAAATTACGTCTTCCAGCGTCTCTTCCTTATTTATTTGCTAGTTTAAAAGTAGCCATTGCTCTGAGCGTTGTTGGGGCTATTGTAGCAGAGCTTCCTGCTGGTGCTCAAGGTGGCCTTGGTGCGCGCCTATTATCTGGCTCATATTACGGACAAACCAGTCTTATTTGGGCTGCCCTGATAACTGCTTCAGTGATTTCTGCAACCCTAGTTACCATAGTTGGAAGGATGGAGCGATTCGTTAATAATCGTATGGGACTGCAAATATGAATTTCCTGGCAATAATAAGGTCGCGTCCCTTAAGTGGATTGCTATGTCTTATTTTTTCAATCGCCTCTTTTATTTCGTTGCAGCTTAACGAAATAAATGACTATGCGCTTAATCCTTTTATTGTGATCATTATTGCCATTGTCAGTGTAATATTTTTTATTATTCGTCAACAGGGATTATTTCTTTTATCAATTTGTTTTGTAGCCTTATTCTCTGGAGCTTGGTCTGTATTAAATTTAATACATTCATTCGATAAAGGCGTAGTTATGGGTTTGGATGCCTGGTTCTTGGTAAGTGCATTGTGGTTTCTAACATGGAATAACTTAGTTCAACTATCAGCTTTGAAAACAAAGAATAAATTAATAGAATTATCTCTAACTATAATCATTCCAGTTTTATTTGGTGCGTGGATATTTTTTCTATGGGAGGTTATTACTATAGGTATGTCTGTGCACCAAGTACTGTTACCATCTCCAAGCTTAATTTGGCAAGTATTTGATGGTGCAGGCGCTACTTTATTTGCAGATTTTTATCAAACTTTTGTCCGTTCAGCAATTCCTGGCTTTATTATGGGAAGTGGGGCAGGATTTCTCGTTGCAATTGCAGCCGATAAAATACCATTTTTAAGGCGTGGATTAATTCCAATTGGAAACTTCTTTAGCTGCATACCAATTATTGGTATGGCGCCAATTATGATAATGTGGTTTGGATTTGATTGGCAGTCCAAAGCAGCTGTCGTTGCCATAATGACTTTTTTCCCAATGATGGTAAATACCTTAAGTGGTCTTAATGAGACTGATAGGATTGATCGAGATTTATTACACACTTATGCTTCAAGTTACTGGCGAGAACTTTTTAGTTTACGACTGCCAAATGCAATGCCTTTTATTCTTAATGCATTGAAAATTAACACAACTTTAGCTATGATTGGAGCTATAGTATCAGAATTTTTTGGAACACCCATTGTAGGAATGGGTTTTAGAATTTCGGCTGAGGTTGGCCGAATGAATATCGATATGGTATGGGCAACAATTGCAATTGCTGCTCTAACTGGTTCGATGTTTTATGGGGTATTTGCCCTGTTAGAGAGAAAATTAACTTTCTGGCATCCATCGATGCGAAAAAGTTAATATACAGAGTAAGTACTATTTTTTTAAAACAAAGGGAGAAATGATGAAAATATATAAAACTAAAACGATATTAGCTGCAATTTGCTCTACTATGCTTATAGCTTTGAGCTTTAATACTCAAGCAGGTGATAAATTTACCCTTCAGACGAAGTGGGTAACTCAGGCTCAGTTTGCAGGCTATTATGTTGCATTAGAAAATGGTTACTACGATGATGAGGGTTTAGATGTAACCATTAAGTCAGGTGGTCCAGATATTGCACCTCCACAAGTTATGGCAGGCGGTGGTGCTGATATTCTAATTGAGTGGATGCCAGCAGCATTAGCATCTAGAGAAAAAGGACTTAACCTTGTAAACATAGCACAGCCATTTAAAAGCTCTGGAATGATGCTTACATGCCGTAAAGATTCAGGCATAAGTTCGCCTTCTGACTTCGCAGACAAAACTCTAGGAGTTTGGTTCTACGGTAACGAATATCCATTCCTGAGCTGGATGAGTAAGCTTAATATGGCAACTGATGGAAGTGCTGGTGGAGTGACAGTATTGAAGCAAGGCTGGGGGATAGAGCCTATTCTTCAAAAGCAAGCAGATTGCGTGTCAACGATGACTTACAATGAATACTGGCAAGTTATTGATGGTGGACTTTCAGCCGATGAGCTAGTAGTTTTCCCATATGATGAGCAAGGTGTTTCAACACTTGAAGATGGATTGTATGTCCTGGAAGAAAACCTAAGTGATCCTGCTTTTGTTGATAAAGCTGCGCGTTTCCTTCGTGCTAGCATGAAAGGTTGGGAGTGGGCTTCAAATAATTCCGATGCTGCTGCCGATATCGTGCTTGAAAATGACATGAGTGGTGCTCAAACTGAAAAGCATCAGCGTCGTATGATGGGTGAGGTTAATAAACTTACTGCAAATGGTGGTAAATTAAATGTTGACGATTACCAGCGTACTGTTGATACTTTACTTGGTAGTGATTCTGATCCAGTAATTAATGGCGAGCCAGTCGGTGCTTGGACTCATAAAGTCTGGGATGCTGCATTTGGATCATAATATAAAATCTAATTTCTTGTAGGAGAATACTATGTCTGTACTAATTAAAAATGGAACAATTGTTAATGCTGATCAATCTTTTCAAGCCGACGTGCTATGTGCAGATGGCAAAATACAGGAAATTGGCAGTAATATCTCAGCGCCGAGTGGCGCTGAGGTAATAGATGCTGCCGGGCAGTTTGTTATGCCCGGTGGTATCGACCCTCATACTCATATGCAATTACCGTTTATGGGAACTGTTGCTAGTGAAGATTTCTATACTGGCACAGCTGCTGGACTTGCTGGTGGGACAACAATGATTATTGATTTTGTTATTCCTACTCCTGGAACGAGTATTCTTGAGGCTTATCATCAATGGCGAAAGTGGGCGGAGAAATCAGTAGCTGACTATAGCTTTCATGTTGCCATTACTTGGTGGGATGAAACTGTCCATGCTGATATGAAAACACTAGTTGAAAAACATGGTGTTAACAGCTTTAAGCACTTTATGGCATACAAGGGCGCAATAATGGCCACTGATGAAATACTTGTCAATAGTTTCAATAGGTCTTTAGAATTAGGCGCCATGCCAACAGTTCATGCTGAAAATGGTGAAATGGTAGCACAGTTACAAAATAAAATTTTTAATATGGGTATAACTGGACCAGAGGGCCACCCGTTGTCTCGTCCACCAGAAGTTGAAGGTGAGGCAGCTAGTCGAGCTATTAGTATTGCTAATGTTTATGGGGTACCTTTATACATTGTCCATGTTTCTACTAAACAGTCTTTGGAGGCTATCACTAGAGCACGAAATGCAGGTCAGAAGGTATTTGGTGAGGTTTTAGCTGGACATTTATTGGTAGATGAGTCAGTCTACTTAGATAAAAATTTTGAAAATGCAGCGGCTCATGTTATGAGTCCTCCTTTTAGAGCAAAGGAGCACCAAGATGCATTATGGAAGGGTGTTTTATCTGGTAATTTACAAACTACCGCTACTGATCACTGTTGTTTTTGTGCTGATCAAAAAGCAGCTGGTAAGGATGATTTTCGTATAACGCCAAATGGAACTGCAGGCGTGGAAAATAGAATGGAAGTGTTATGGCATCATGGCGTAAATACTGGACTTTTTAGTATGAATGAGTTTGTTAAATTAACTTCTACTAATGCTGCACAAATATTTAATATTTATCCTCGAAAAGGGAGTATTTCAGTTGGTGCAGATGCAGATATTGTTGTCTGGGATCCAGAAGCAACTAAGACAATTTCTGCTAAAACACACCACCAAAATATTGATTTCAATATTTTTGAGGGTATGGAAGTCAAAGGCTGTGCTTCACATACTATAAGTGCTGCAAAAGTAGTCTATGCTAATGGTGAGTTGAAAGTTGAAAGGGGAGCTGGAAGATATATTGACCGCCCTGCATACTCTTCATTCTATCAAGGGCTAGATGTTCAAGCTGAGAATAAGATACCAAAAGCTGTGAAACGTTAAAAAGGAAATTTATTTTGTATTGAGGTTCTGTTAATATAACCTGACCAAATGGTCAAAAATTTTTTTCGGAGGAAAATATGAGTGACAATAATTTAACAAATAAGGTAATGAACATTAAATCACATCGCCTTAGTAAAAAAGAGATTGATGATAATTTTTCAGACCTCCATGCACCATTGTCTGCAATAGAGGCATTAATTGAGGCTGATCGATGTTATTTTTGTTATGACGCTCCTTGCACAAATGCCTGTCCATCAGATATTGATGTCCCAGGCTTTATTCAAAGTATTAGGAGTGATAATTTAACAGGTGCTGCAGAGAAAATTTTAAGTGAAAATATTTTTGGAGGTATGTGTGCCCGTGACTGCCCAACTGAGGAGTTGTGCCAACTGGCATGTGTTCGAAATGATCATGAACAAAAACCTGTCGAAATTGGATTACTACAACGTTATGCAACTGACTCAGTATTAAACAATGGAGTGCAATTATTTTCTAGGCAAGAAAATACAGGAAAGTCTATTGCAGTAGTTGGGGCTGGACCAGCTGGAATATCATGCGCACATCGTTTAGCGGTTTTGGGGCACAAAATAACAGTTTATGATGCCAAAGATAAGCTAGGAGGTTTAAATGAGTATGGCATTGCAGCTTATAAAACTCCTAATGATTTTGCACAGCAAGAACTTGATTACATTCTAGATATTGGAGGCATTACTATCGAAACAGGAATGCAGCTTGGTAAACAAATTAATCTTGAAGGTCTACAGGAGAAATATGACGCAGTATTTTTAGGGTGTGGTCTTGGTTCAGTAAATAAACTGAATCTTGATAATGAAGACATTTCTGGCGTTATTGATGCAGTTGAATATATTGCAAATTTACGTCAAACCAATAATAAAGATGAACTAATGGTTGGAAAAAATATTGTTGTGATTGGTGGTGGTATGACAGCAATAGATATTGCTGTTCAAAGCAAATTGTTAGGTGCAGAGCAAGTGACGATTGCTTACAGACGTAGTAAAAAAATAATGGCTGCTAGTGAATATGAGCAGGCCCTGGCAAAAAAGCATGACGTGCAAATTCAATACAACATGTCACCAAAATGTCTGATAGCTGATGATAGTCATGTCACTGCAATGGAGTTTGATGTTATGAAGTCACAAAAAGATGGAAGCCTTAAGGCAAGTGGGGAAAATATTACATTAAAAGCTGATGTTGTTTTCAAAGCTATTGGGCAAAAATTAGTGACTGAAGGCTTGACAGATAACAACAGTTTGGAAATAGAAAAAGGAAGGATTGTTGTAGATGAACATCGTAAAACTTCATTGTCTAAAGTATGGGCAGGAGGAGACTGTGTGCTTGATGGTGACAATTTAACAGTGTCAGCAGTTCAAGATGGCAAACTTGCTGCAATTTCAATAAACGAAACACTAACACAAGGAGCATAGTATGGCAGATTTAACTAGTAATTTTTTAGGAATTAAGTCACCTAATCCTTTTTGGTTAGCCTCGGCACCACCGACAGATAAGGCATATAACGTAAATCGTGCCTTTGAAGCTGGTTGGGGTGGGGTTTCATGGAAAACTTTGGGTGAGGATCCTCATATTGTGAATGTTAATGGTCCAAGGTACACAACAATGATGAGTAATGACCGACGAGTTATCGGTTTCAATAATATCGAATTAATAACTGATCGTCCATTTCAAGTTAATCTTAAGGAAATGCGTCAAGTAAAGAGAGACTGGCCAGATAGGGCTGTGGTTGCATCTGTAATGTTTCCAATGAATGAGGCATCTTGGGCAAAGCATATCCCTATTATTGAAGATACAGGTATAGATGGTTTTGAGCTTAATTTTGGTTGTCCTCATGGTATGTCAGAGCGAGGAATGGGTGCTGCAGTTGGGCAAGTTCCAGAATATATAAAACAAGCAACTGAGTGGTGCAAAAAGTATGCCACAGTCCCTGTAATTGTCAAGCTTACGCCAAATATAACTGATGTAATTTATCCAGCTGAAGCAGTCCTTGAGGGTGGTGGTGATGCAGTGTCATTAATTAATACCATAAACTCAATTATGAGAGTTGATTATGACAGTTTGACTATGTTTCCAACTACGGGTGGTATGGGAACTCATGGGGGTTATTGTGGTGAGGCGGTAAAACCAATTGCTTTGAATATGGTGGCAGAGATAGCGCGTAATGAAAAAACTAGAAACTTACCAATTTCAGGTATTGGGGGAGTATCAACTTGGAAAGATGCAGTAGACTTTATTGCATTAGGTGCCAGTAATGTTCAGGTTTGTACAGCCGCAATGGTCTATGGTTTTAAAATTGTTGAAGATATGAAAACTGGATTGAGTAACTTTTTAGATGAAAAAGGTATGAATTCAGTAGATGAACTAATTGGTAAAGCAGTTCCATCAGTTACTGATTGGAAGTTCTTGAACTTAAACCACGTTGATAAAGCTGTCATTGACCAAGATAAGTGTATAAAGTGTGGACGCTGTCATATTGTATGTGAAGATACTTCACATCAAGCAATTGAATATTCAACTGATAGTGGTGATAGAGTATTTACAGTTAAGGATGATGAATGTGTTGGATGTAATCTTTGTGTAAGTGTTTGCCCTGTAATAGATTGTATCTCAATGGTCGCTATGACATCAGGAACTGACCCTAGAACTGGAAAGGCAATTTCATCACAAGCATCTGATTGGACAACACACCCAAATAATCCACTAAAGGTTTCATGAAAAAATAATGGAGAATTGAATGAGTAATAAAAAAGTTCTAGTACAAGCCAGAGGCATTACTCGAAGTAAAGAGAGAATTCGTGAAGAAAATGAACTTATTATTTTAATTGCTGCAGAAAAAGTATTTGCAAAGCATGGTCTTAAAGGCTCTACTACAAAACAAATTGCAGATATGGCTAAACTTCCAAAATCCAATATTCATTATTATTTTCATACTAAATTAAATTTGTATAGATGTGTCTTAGAAAGCATACTAGTTGATTGGATGAGGGCTGCTGATACATTTAATAAATTTGATGAACCTCGAGAAGCCTTGAAATATTATGTTGACGCAAAAATGAATTTGTCACGCACTAGACCATTCGGCTCAAAAGTGTGGGCAAATGAAATTATTAGTGGTGCCCCTGAAATGGAAGAAGTATTATCATCGAGGTTAAAAAAATGGGTTGATACTTGTGTAAGTTCGATAAATAGGTGGATTGAACTAAAAAAAATTGTTAATGTGGGCGATGCTCATACCTTGTTATATATGATTTGGGCTACCACTCAACATTATGCTGATTTTGATTATCAAGTGATGATTTTAAATAATGGAAAGAAACTAACAGATAGTGAATTTGAAGAAAAAAAACAACAAGTTATTGATTTAGTTTTAAGAAGCGTTGGTTTAAATCCTTAGTCAATATGAGATTAAAAAAGTTTACAAAATAATTCTTAACATCAAGATAAATACCAGATGACATTTACCTAAAATAGAGAATTTATAGAAAATATATGCATAATAGTTTTTACTAAAGATAGTTATTATGTAGTTGATTTAGGTTAGATAAGGAGTATTCAAATTGGACAGCAGTGGAAAGAAATTTAGAAAGTTAGTTAATGAAAATAAGCCACTTCAAGTTGTAGGCGCTGTTAATGCCTATAGCGCTCTTATGGCTGAGAAAGTTGGGCATCAATCAATCTACTTGTCAGGTGGTGGAGTTGCAGCTTCTTCTCTTGGAGTTCCTGATCTTGGTATTACTTCGCTCGCAGATGTTCTCGAAGATGCTAAAAGAATTACTCAAGTAACTTCCCTACCATTATTAGTAGATGCTGATACTGGCTGGGGTGGGGCACTTAACATTGCTCGTTGCGTTCGAGAAATGATAAATAGTGGCGTAGCTGCTATCCATATTGAAGATCAAGTTTCTCAAAAGCGCTGCGGACATCGACCAAATAAGGCAATAGTTAGTACAAATGAAATGGTTGACAGAATTAAAGCTGCAGTTGACGCCAAAACCGATCCTAACTTTGTAATTATGGCAAGAACAGACTCATTGGCCATAGAAGGTATGCATTCTGCTATTGATAAAGCGACAGCTTTTGTAGAAGCCGGTGCTGATATGATATTCCCTGAGGCGCTCAATACCATTGAGCAATATAGAGAGTTTTCTGATTCAATTAATGTCCCTATTCTAGCAAATATAACTGAATTTGGTCAAACACCATTATTTACCAAAGAGGAGCTTTCTGATGCTGGCGTGGATATGATTCTTTATCCACTAAGTGCCTTTAGAGCAATGAGTAAAGCAGCTCTTAATGTGTATCAACATATCATACAAGATGGTCATCAAAATAATGTGATAGACAGTATGCAAACAAGAGAAGAGTTATATGATTTTTTAAATTATCATCAATATGAAAAGCAATTAGATGATGAAATGAATAAGGAGGGTAAGTAGTGAGTGGAAAAAAAATAGGTGGAGTTGGTCTTAGAGGTCAGAGTGCAGGTGAGACATCAATATGTACAGTTGGAGTTAGCGGCTCTGGTCTCACATATCGTGGCTATGATATTGTAGATTTAGCAGAAAATACAACTTTCGAAGAGGTTGCCTATCTTTTATTGAAGGGAAAACTACCTAACTCACAGGAATTAAAAGCATACATAGAAAAACTCAAAACATTAAGAGGACTTCAACCTGAACTAAGAAGTACTTTGGAGGGTATCCCTAAAACTGCTCATCCTATGGACGTTTTAAGGACAGGATGTTCGGTTCTTGGTAATTTAGAGCAAGAGGAAGGCTTTATAAACCAAACTGACCATGCAGATCGTATGCTGAGTGCATTTCCATCGATACTTAGCTACTGGTATCAGTATTCTCACTATGGAAAAAGAATTGATACGGAGACAAGTGATGATACTATTGGTGGTCATTTTTTACATCTCTTGCATGGTAAAAAACCTAGCCAACTGCATGATCAAGTAATGAGTATTTCTTTGATTTTGTATGCTGAACATGAATTTAATGCTTCTACTTTTGCTGCTAGAGTTTGTGCCTCAACGCTTTCAGATATTCACTCGGCTGTTACAAGTGCTATTGGGACATTACGCGGACCATTACATGGAGGCGCTAATGAAGCCGCTAGTGCTATGCTATCGCAATGGAATGACCCTGATGTTGCAGAGGCTGAATTACTCAAAATGCTTGCACAAAAGCAACTTGTGATGGGTTTTGGACACGCAGTTTATACTCAATCTGACCCTCGTAATGAGGTTATAAAGCAATGGTCAAAAAAATTATCCATGGAGGTTAACGATAAGCATCTATATGATGTATCAGAAAGAGTTGAAATGGTTATGAGAAGAGAGAAAAATCTATTCGCAAATGCTGACTTTTATCATGCTTCTACCTATGAATTTATGGGAATACCAACTAAACTATTTACCCCAATATTTGTTCTTTCAAGAGTAACTGGATGGTGTGCTCACATTTTTGAACAGAGACAAAATAATCGAATCATTAGACCCAATGCAGATTATATAGGTCCAGGACCACAAAAAGTCAGCCCCATAGAGACAAGGAGTTAGTATAGTGAAAGCAGATAGAATGTCAGCAGATCAAGCTCTGCAAGATATCGCTGATTACGTGATTGATTTTAAAGTAGAGTCTGAGGAGGCCTTAAATACCGCTAGAAATTGTTTAATAGATACTATTGGCTGTGGTCTTTTGGCTTTGAAATATCCAAATTGTACTAGACATTTAGGCCCATTGGTGCCTGGGACCACAGTAGAAAATGGTGCTAGGGTTTTTGGAAAGTCATTTGAGCTTGACCCAGTTAAAGCAGCTTGGGATATTGGCGCCCTAGTTCGATGGTTAGATTTTAATGACACTTGGTTAGCTGAAGAGTGGGGGCATCCATCTGATAATTTAGGCGCAATTATGGCTCTTAGTGATTATATTTCAAGAGTAAATATTGCGAATCATAAATCACCATTAAGTATAAAAGATGTGCTTGAGTACATGATAAAAGCTCATGAAATACAAGGTATTCTTGCACTTGAAAATAGTTTTAATAAAGTAGGCCTAGACCATGTTTTACTCGTAAGAGTTGCAAGCACAGCTGTTGCTACGCATATGCTAGGAGGTACAAGAGAACAAATTATTGATGCTTTATCACAAGCTTGGGCTGATGGTTCTTCTCTTCGAGCCTATAGGCATGCACCTAACGCTGGCTCAAGAAAATCATGGGCTGCTGGTGACGCAACATCTCGTGCAGTTCGCTTAGCAATGATGACGATGGCTGGTGAGATGGGTATACCTTCCGTTTTGACTGCACCAGGTTGGGGTTTTTACGATGTAAGTTTCAAGGGTAGAGAGTTTAGTTTTTCTAAAAGCTATGACTCTTACGTGATGGAGAATATTCTTTTTAAGATATCTTTCCCAGCTGAATTCCATGCTCAAACTGCAGTAGAGTGTGCAGTATTACTTTATCCAGAGATTAAAGAAAAGTTAGATGAAATAGAAAGGATTGAAGTTACAACTCATGAATCTGCACTTAGAATTATTGATAAAACAGGTGCTTTAGACAATCCTGCTGACCGCGATCATTGTATGCAATATATGCTTGCAGTTGCAATGATTGAGGGTGATTTAGTTGCTGAGTTTTATGAAGATTCTTTCCATCAACAGAATCCATTGATTGATAAGCTTCGAAATAAAATGATTTTAAAGGAAGATAAAAGATACTCAAAAGACTACCTTGCAGATGAAAAGAGATCTATTGCCAATGCATTACAGATTTTCTTTAAGGATGGGAGTCAAACTGATAAAGTGGAAGTAGAATATCCGATTGGACATCGCCATCGCCGAAAAGAGGGCATCCCATTACTAGAGAGAAAATTTTTTAATAGTCTAAAAAGTACTTATTCAAAAGAGCAAAGTAATAAGATTTACTCATTATGTCTTGATAAAGAGAAAATTAAAAAAATACCTGTTAATGAGTTTATGGACATGTTTGTCCTTAAAGATTAAGGAGCTATTAAAGTTTTTTAGTTTTCATCTATTTAATTAGAAATAAAGAAGGAGTTGTAATGTCAAAAATTCATTGGTTAGGTGCTGGTTTGTCAGCAATACCAGGGCTTAAAATGCTTATTGAAAATGACCATTCAGTTATTGTTTATAATCGTACAGTCAAAAAAGCAAGTGATGCTTTATTAGGTGTTAAGGGTAATTATCAGATTGTAGAATTTTCTCTTGAGGCCATTAAGAAAAATGCTATAGCTGGAGACGTTATAGTTTCAATGCTTCCTGGTAATTTCCATGTCCCTGTTGCAGAACTGAGTCTATCACTTGGAGCTCATTTTGTCTCAAGCTCCTATATTTCAGATGAGATGAAGAGTCTTAATGAAGAATCACTAAAAAAGAATTTATGCCTTGTTAATGAGGTGGGTCTTGATCCCGGGATAGATCATAGTATGTCTCATGCAATCGTTGAAGAATACAAGAAATCAAAGGTTTTTTCTGCTGAAAATAATCATTCTTTTTTGAGTTATTGTGGTGGCTTAAGTGACGTTCCTAATGACTTTTGTTACAAATTTAGTTGGTCTCCACTGGGGGTTTTAAAGGCCTTAATGTCAACTTCAGTTAGCATTCGTGACAGCCAAGTTTATACTGTTCATAAGCCATGGGAGGCTGTTGAGCTTTACCCTCTTCCGATGCCTTGGGGAAAAGATGAGTTTGAGGTTTATCCTAATCGCGATTCCATCCCATTTATCGAGCAGTATCAAATGAACGAGGGATTGAAGATAGATCAGTTTGTTAGAGGAACTCTAAGGTATAAAGGCTGGAAAGATGCTTGGTCTGATATTTTTTCTGAGGTAGATACACTTGACCCTGAAATTGCAGAAGATCGCCTAAAGGCTATCAGTGATGATTTATGGAATAAATACTCTTATAGAGATGAAGAGGTCGATCGTGTGATTCTAACTGTTGAATTAAAGGTTAAAAATGACTCAGAGATTGTTTGGCATAAGCAGTTTTTACTTGATACGCTTGGAAATAGTAAAGGAAGCGCAATGGCCCAATTAGTCTCTTGCTCAGTTGCTTTGGCAGTTGAAGCTGTTCTTAATAAAGAGATACCCTCAGGAGTAACGGCGGCTCCTCACCAAAGTAATTTAGTAAAAAGGTGGCTAAATCAAGCTGCTGAAATAAGTGACCACTTTGTTTTAATTGATCATTTAGTTTAGTAATAAAGTTAGATTATTTCTATGGTCCAAGCTAATCCTATTTTTGATAATGAAACAAGAGGTTGGGTAGATTTAGTTCCTGCAAGAAAATCTAAGCCTAAACTAACTTCAAGTCTTGAAGCTAAATGGCTTGTTATAGGAGCTGGCTTTACGGGTCTTTCTTGTGCAAGAAGATTGGCAGAAATGAACCCTAAAGATCAAGTTATTTTGGTTGATGCAAGAGAGTTAGGTCAGAATGCTTCAGGCAGAAATTCTGGTTATGCTGTTGCGCATAGCCATTTTTCAGGTGCCTATCAAGAGTCACAACTTGAAAAATACCAAAGAGTAGATCGAATTAATCAAGTAGGCCTTGATTCTCTTCGAGCTTTAGTAAAAGATAACAGTATCAATTGTGACTGGATAGATTCAGGTATTTATCATACTGCAGCAGATAATAACTCTGAAATTGAGTGTGATCATTTTATTAACTATCTTAAAAAACGTGAAATTAAACACACGCCGCTTTCTAAAGAAGAAGTTCATGATGATCTAGGAACGAGTTGGTATAAGAAGGGCGTTAAAGTTGAAAATGGGGCCTTAATGCAGCCTGCTAAATTAGTTTTTGGATTGGCTGAAAATCTTCCAAGTAATGTTGAGCTTTATGAAAATACACCAGTATTAAAGATGACATTGGGCAAGGCTATTAAGGTCATGGTTCCGGATGCAATAATTACTGCTGAGAAAGTCATAATGGCTTGTAATTATGAAACCTTTGAGGGTGCAAAGCCTAAACAAAGGGTGGTTGGAGTAACACTTTCTGGAAGTATTACGCGCGTCTTAACCAAGGATGAGGTTAATACTCTTGGAAGTGAATCATCATGGGGAGTGCTGTCGCTTCATAGTGGCGGGGCTACTATCAGATTAACGGATGATGGTCGAATTGCAATAAGAAATACAGCTGAATATAACAATCACCACTTGTTGACTGATAAGCAACTAATTAAAAGACAACAGGTACATCGACAAGCATTTGATAATAGATTTCCACAGTTAAGTCACGTTCCATTTGAGTTCTTATATTCAGGCGTTGAGGGTGTGAGTGCTAACAAAACTAATATCTTTGAGAGGTTTTCAGATAGCCTCTATTATGCTGGGTGTTTCAATGGTTCTGGTATTACAAAAGGGACTGCATTTGGTATTGGGATAGCTGAATATGCTTGTGGTCAACAATCCTCTATTGTTAAAGATTGTCTTGCTATTGAAAAAGCCAAATGGCTTCCACCAAAACCGTTACTAGATCTTGGTGCATGGTTTACAACTAAGCAGCGCTTTAAAGGAGTTGGAAGAGATAGATAGAGGCTAATCCGATTGCTAATCAAAGTAAATGACTTGCAGTGGCACCAAATTCAATAAAGCCTGCCTTGATGTTAGAAAAAGGTTCTTGATAATAATCCAAAGGATCAACCGGCAAAGAAGCTTCATCGCCACTAACAAGGCATTCGCTAACTGCCTTACCAAAGAAAGTACCGGGTCCAATTCCTCTTCCTGAATAGCCAAAAACTGAATATGCATTATTACCTAGTCTTAGAATTTTAGGAATATGATCGCCTGTCATGGCAATGCGTCCATGCCAGCTAAACTCAATATCAATATTTTTAAGATGTGGAAAGAGGCTCTCAACCTTTCTCCTTGCCCAGTTAATGTGAATCTTGGAGGCACTATGACCAAGATTTCCAATCCCACCAATAATAAGTCTATTATCAGCATCAAGTCGAAAAGAAGACATTACACTAGCCGTATCCCAGCAACCTTCACCATTTGGTAAAACTGACTTTACCAGATCTAAAGGTAACGTTTTAGTTGCAACCTGAAAATACTGTACAGAAGTATATTTAGATGGATTTAGGCCTTCAATTGGTTTTTGATAAGCATTAGTAGCAATTAAGAGCATTTTTGCCTTAATCGAGCCCTCAGGGGTTTTGACTAGCCAATCATTATTGATGGATTGGATCTTAGTTGCTAAAGTTGACTCATAGATATTAACGCCATTAGATTTAGCAGTTCTTGCTAAACCCAGGCAATAATCAAGAGGATTGATAATGCCCGCTTTTTTATTAAAAAGAGAGCCAAAAAACTTTGAAGAACCAACTCTTTGCTCGGTCTGCTGTTTATCTAAAAGCTCTAATTCAGCCCCTCGCTCAGAAAGCTGTTTAAATCTCAGTTGAATGTCTTTTAAGCCTTTTTCAGAATTCGCACAATGAAGCGTTCCTGAGCGATTAGCGCTGCAATTAATTTCATAGTCATTGATAAGACTAAATACTAAATCAGGTGCTTTTGCTAAAGCATTATTGAGTTTAACTCCTGCATCTAATCCAAGGATGCTTTCAA
>CAJQTP010000040.1 GCA_905620445.1 uncultured Candidatus Thioglobus sp. | reverse complement strand
AAGAAGGCTGTCTTTCTGTTCCAAATTATTATGAAAGTGTTAAAAGAGCTAATGAAATAAAAGTAAGTGCGCTTAACCAGCTTGGTCAATCAGTCGAAATTGATGCTGATGAAGTTCTAGCGGTTTGTATACAACATGAAATGGATCATTTAAATGGAATATTGTTTGTAGATCATCTATCAAAGTTGAAACAAAAACGCCTCAAAAAGAAAGCTGAAAAGCAGACCCTAAAACTCTAGATTTTATGAACATTGGCCCTTACTCTTTACCTTCACAAGTTTTACTTGCGCCAATGGCTGGAACAAGTGATAAGCCTTTTAGGATGATATGTAGAGCTCAAGGTGCTGGACTCACAACATCTGAAATGGTGGTAATGCAGAACCACCTTCTAAATTCCAATAAATCAAAACATCGTTTAGATTTCACTTCTGAACAATCCCCTATTAGCATTCAAATAGCGGGCTCAGAGGCAGAAGAATTAGCTGAATCAGCAAAAAAAGCTTTAGATTTTGGCGCCGATATTATTGATATTAATATGGGCTGCCCTGCAAAAAAAGTTTGCAACAAGGCTGCCGGCTCAGCTCTAATGCAAAATGAAAAGCTCGTCGAAGATATTATTAAATCTGTAGTCAATGCAGTTGATATTCCTGTTACGCTTAAAATGCGTACAGGATGGAATGAGGAGAATAAAAATGCGCCAACTATAGCAAAAATTGCAGAAGATTTTGGCATAAAAATGATAGCAATTCATGGAAGAACTAGGTCACAAAAATATAATGGTGAGGCTGAGTTTGACACAGTTAAAAAAATTAGCAAACTGGTATCAATTCCTGTCGTTGCAAATGGAGATATTAATTCCCCAGAAAAAGCTAAAGAGGTATTAGACTATACAGGGGCGGATGCCGTGATGCTTGGTCGGGCAACACAAGGTAATCCATGGCTTGTTGGCCAGGTTAATGATTTTTTAATAACCGGCAAGAAAGCAAAGGAGCCCGCTCTAGATAAAAAAATTCCACTTATATTGAGTCATATTCTTCAAATTCATGATTTTTATGGGCATAAAATGGGAACACAACTATCCAGAAAGCATATTTTTTGGTATTCTATGCACCTTGACCAAGAAAAAGGAAGAGTCTTTTGGCCAAACATAAACAGAGTATCTGATCACTCAGAACAATATTCAATTTTTCATGATTTTTTGTATTCAATATGACACAAAGGGGTTTACAGGACTGTATTAAAGATAATCTCGAGAAGTACTTCTCAGACTTGAATGGCGAATCATCAAATGGAGTATTTAAGATGGTGATCCAGCAAACTGAATCTGCTACTATTAAGTTTGTCTTAGATAAAGTTAATCAAAATCAAAGTGAGGCTGCCAGGATTCTTGGTATAAATAGAGCAACCCTAAAGAAAAAAGTGAGTCTTTATAACTTGTAAGAGTTTATAATCTAACTCTTAAAATACCTACATTTTTAAACCTTAAAAGATGGCCATTAAGCGAGCTTTACTTAGCGTTTCTGATAAAACTGGAATAGTTGAATTTGCTCTAGGCCTCTCATCACTAGATATCGAAATTATTTCTACTGGTGGTACTGCTAAGCTTCTAAAAAATAATAATATCCCTGTAATTGAAGTATCTGACTACACAGGTTACCCAGAAATGATGGCAGGTCGAGTTAAGACTCTGAATCCAATGGTTCATGGTGGAATTTTAGCTCGAAGAGGCAAAGATGAGGATGTAATGGCCGCAAATAACATTAAACCAATTGACTTGGTCGTCGTAAATTTATATCCATTTCAACAAACTATTTCTAACTCAAATTGTACTCATGAGGATGCTATAGAAAATATTGATATTGGGGGCCCGGCAATGCTTCGCTCTAGTGCAAAAAATCATGAATCAGTGACTGTTATTGTTGATAGTAATGATTATCAATTAACTTTAAATGAATTAAATAAAACTGGTGACACTTCATTGATTACTCGTAAGGCTCTTGCGCTCAAAACCTTTGAACACACTGCTCAATATGATGGAGCTATAGCAAACTACTTAGGTCGCGAAAAAGATGGATTTTCAAACACCTTAAATTTACAATATATAAAATCTCAAACAATGCGTTATGGGGAAAACCCTCATCAAAATGCTGCATTCTACAAGGAGGCCAACCTCACTGAGGCTTCGGTTTCTTCCAGTAACCAAATCCAAGGCAAGCCTCTTTCCTTTAATAATTTAGCTGATGCTGATGCCGCATTAGAGTGCGTTAGAGATTTTGAAGACCCAAGCTGCGTTATTATTAAACATGCAAACCCATGTGGCGTAGCAACAAGAGACAATATTCACTTAGCTTATCTTAGCGCCTATCAAACAGACCCAACATCTGCATTTGGTGGAATCATTGCGTTTAATCGTGAGTTAAACGAAGAGACTGCTCAATCTATTACTGAGAAGCAATTCGTTGAAGTCATAATAGCTCCCAAAATTAATGATAACGCAAAATCAATACTCTCTAAAAAAGAAAATATAAGAGTTCTTGAGTGTGGAGAGCTTAATAAGGCTCATCAATCCTTTGACTATAAGAAGATATCAGGTGGCCTTCTAATTCAAGATAAAGATTTAGCGACCTTAAAGTTTTCTGACCTTAAATGTGTATCTTTAATTCAGCCAACCAAGTCCCAGATGGTAGACTTATTGTTTGCTTGGAAGGTTGCCAAGTATGTAAAGTCTAATGCAATTGTCTATGCAAAAAATCAAATGACTATTGGTGTTGGTGCAGGGCAAATGTCGAGGATTTATTCTGCCAAAATTGCTGGCATTAAAGCCGCGGATGAAAATTTAGTGGTTACAGGATCTGTAATGGCTTCCGATGCTTTCTTCCCTTTTCGTGATGGTATCGATGCTGCCGCTAAAGCTGGAATCATTGCAATCATCCATCCTGGTGGCTCAGTTAGAGATGATGAAGTTATAACCGCTGCCGATGAACATGGAATAGCAATGATATTTACTGGTGTTAGGCACTTTAAACATTAACATATAGGAGAAATAAAATGATTAAGACAGCAGGTGAATTAATTTCTGAAGCTCAAACTCATATCAACTGTGTTGACGTAATGTCAGCCAAAGCTATTTATGATGACTCAAATAATGCTGTAATCCTAGATGTACGAGAGTCAAATAGTTTTGAAAATGCTCACCTTAATGGAGCTATTAATATTCCACGAGGCTTATTAGAAATGCAAATTTCCAAGCATTGTGAAAATTCTGAAACTATTATTTTGATACATTGTGCTGCTGGTGGTCGTGCATCTCTCGCAGCCCAGACCTTGGCTCAAATGGGCTATTCGAACGTTCACGCAATTACTGCAAGCTTTGAGGATATTAAAGTTGTTTTTAGGTAATGAAGTTGTTCTTAATGAAATCCAGCTAGTAGCTAAAAGCATAATTATAAGAACTGTAATTACAATGTAATTACTATGTGTTCCAAAGATATACGTGAGAACGCATCCACTCAATAAAAGCTGGATCATCATCCTAAAGACTGCATAAACAGAAGCCTTATAGCCCATACCCCAGCGCCATATAATCACCATTACAACAATGACTGGTATAAAAGCTACAGCTAAGTTAGCAAGAGAAATAGCCTCAATAATAAAAATTTAAAATTGCTAAAGATTGGGGAAAATTTGTTAATATCGAAGCGATAAACAGCTCAGACCACCATCTAGCTTTTTATATTCTGAAACATCAACTTCAATCACACTAAAACCTGCATTACTGATTTTCTCTTTTGTCAAAGGGTAGCCAAGTGGGACGATTACACTATCGTTCACCCATATACAATTTGCAGCGTAACTTTCTTGTGTTGGAACCTCGATAAAATCAAACTGTGAGAAAGTCGGATCACTCTTAAATTCTCCACAAATAACTAGTTTGTTATTTTCAAGATAAGACAAGCCAGTCTTAAGATGAAGAACATCCTTTAAATCAACAGTTGAGCCAGTCAAGCCATATTTATTAAGAAGCTTTATTGTTTGCTCAGCTCCTTGAATGTTAGTTCGCTCGGATAAACCAATATAATAATGACTACCCACCATCATAATGTCTCCCGCCTCAATTGTTCCTGGCGCTTCAATAACCTCAACATTCGTAAACTCTTCTCTTAATAAAAAATCTATTTGATTTACCTCGTTTCTTCTAGTTGGAGCCCCTGGACGAGTAATTATTACGCACTCTGAAGTTACTAGAGCAACGTCTTCAATAAATGTTGAATCGGGATATTCTTCACAAGGCTCAAGCACATTTACTTTAAGACCACAAGATTTTAGCGCATCTATATAAGACTTATGTTGAATAATAGCATTATCATAATTTGGCAACCCAAGATTCTTCGAATCACTTAACCCATGAATTAGACTCTTTCCAGGAACCCTAACAATCGCATTAGAAAACATAAATTAAACCTTGATATAAAAAAATTAATTACTTGAGAATACCTTGGACAAGTTGAACCCAATAGCTACTTCCAAGGGGAAGAATCTCATCATTAAAATCATACTCTGTATTGTGAAGCATACAGCCACCCTCAGGGCCATCTTCTGGAACCAATCCATTACCAATCCAGATATAAGCACCCTCTGAAGCATTCAGCAAAAAAGAAAAATCTTCAGAGCCCATACTTGGCTTCTCATTTCTCAAAACATTTTGACTACCTACAACCTCTGCCGCGGCATTTGCACAGAGCTCAGCATGTTTTGGAGTATTAACTGTTGCAGGGTAATTTGGAGTTGAACTGAAAGTTGCTGTTGCTCCCATTGAGTGACTAACGCCCTCAACAATTTTCTTAATTTTTGCCTTGACTTCAATTCCTACTTCTGTTGAGAAGTATCTCAGTGAGCCAGTTAAATTCATGTCATTTGGAATAACATTGGAGACGAAGCCTGCATCAACCATAGTGATGCTAACGACAGCAGAATCGAGAGGTGCAACATTTCTTGAAACCACACTTTGAAGTGCAGTAATAATTTGAGCTCCTATAACAACTGGGTCAACACATTGGTCTGGCATTGCTGCATGACCACCCTTGCCTTTGATAGAAATTTTTAGTGTTTCATTGGCAGCCATTACAGCTGTATCATGAACAGCAAACTGTCCTTCAGCCATACCTGGCCAATTATGCATCCCGTAAACGGCTTCACATGGAAACTTTTCAAATATACCCTCTTCAACCATCACGCGTCCACCGCCTCCACCTTCTTCTGCTGGTTGAAAAATAAAATGAACTGTTCCTGAAAAATTATTATTTTCTTTTAAGTGAACAGCAGCCCCCAGTAGCATTGTTGAGTGACCATCATGACCGCAAGCATGCATTTTGCCGTCATGAACTGATTTATGACTAAAATCATTTTTTTCCTGAATAGGAAGAGCGTCCATATCTGCTCGAAGGCCAATAATGCGTCCCTCTTTTTTTCCATGAATAGTTGCTACTATTCCAGTAACTGCTAGGCCACGATGCATTTCAATGTCATTGGCTTCTAGAACTGAAGCTATATAATCACTAGTTAGTTCTTCCTTAAAGCTAAGCTCAGGATGTTTATGAATGTGATGACGCCATGTCACCATATTTTTATGTAACTCTGATTGTTTTTTAATAATAGACATGCTTTATTAGCTCCTTAGACACTCATTCGTTGAGTCAAAAGGTGACTCTTCTATCACTATAGCTTTATATTTCTCACCCAATATTTCAATTTCAAGCTCTGTTCCAAGTACTGAAAGTTCAAGCCTTACAAGCCCTAGAGCAAGTGACTTATCACAACGCCATCCAAATCCTCCAGACGTAGCCCTTCCAACAACTTCACCATCTTTATAGATTGCCTCTGAGCCACGTGCATCCGCATCGACTATTCCTAAAACCTCTAGAGTAACAAATCCATTAATAGGGCCGCGATCCTGCCACTCTTTCAGGGCAGATTTACCTATAAAGTCATTTTCTTTATCGAGCTTTACAAAGCGATCAAGGCCAGACTCATAGGCAGAGTATTCAATTGACATCTCTCTTGGAATTAATCGGTAAGATTTCTCAAGACGCATACTATCCATTGCACGAATACCAAATGGCTTTATGTCAAACTCAGCCCCAGCCTCCATCAACTGATCAAATATGTAATTCTGCATCTCAATTGGATGATGAAGTTCCCAGCCAAGCTCGCCAACAAAGTTAACTCTAAGAGCTTCAGCCGTTGCATAGCCTACATTAATTTTTTTACCTGTTAACCACTTAAAGCTGTCATTTGATAAATCAGTATCGGTTAGCTTTTGAAGGACATCACGAGACCTTGGACCAGCTAAAACAAGTACACCAGTTTGTGTTGTAACTCGCTGGATATTCACACTTCCATCTTTTGGTGCGAGCTTAAATAAATAGTCATGATCGTGAGTTTCAAATGCACCTGCTGAAACTAAATAATAACTTTGAGGACCAGTTTTATAGACTGTAAATTCTGCTCTTACCCCGCCATTTAAAGATAGCATATGTACTAGACTAATTCTGCCAATAGCTTTAGGCATCTTATTTGCAAAAATATATTCTAGCCATTCTTCAGCACCAGGACCTTTAACTATACACTTTGCAAAAGCAGACATATCTAGTAGTCCAACTTTATCATTAACATGCTTGCATTCATTTCCCACATGTTCAAAATAATTAGAGCGCCTAAATGAATTTTTTTCTACAATTCGTCCATCTTCTAAAGCTGTCGCATGGTTTTTATTCATCAATACTTTTTCTGGATCTTCTTGATTTAACTCCTCTGCACTGAGAGAATAATCAGCGCTAGGCATGAACCAATTTGGACGCTCCCATCCATATACCGTTCCAAATACTGCCCCCAAGGCTTTCATGCGGTCATAGCAAGGTGCAGTTTTTAATGGCCTTGCCGCACTTCTCTCTTCATCAGGGTAGTGAGTTGTAAAAACATTTGCATAAGCCTCTTCATTTTTTTCTTTCAAATATCCTCGAGTAGCATAAGGACCAAAACGACGAGGATCAACTCCCATCATGTCAACTGTAGGCTCTCCATCAACAATCCATTCGGCCAACTGCCAGCCAGCTCCACCCGCAGCAGTTATTCCAAAGCTATGCCCTTCATTTAACCAAAAGTTTTTTAACCCTGGCGCCGGACCAACAATTGGATTTCCATCAGGAGTGTATGCAATTGCGCCATTATAAACATCCTTAATTCCTACCTCTCCAAAAGCAGGGACACGATTTATACAGCGATCAATATGTGGCATTATGCGATCAAGCTCACCATTAAATAACTCATATTGGCAGTCATCTTTAGGGCCATCAACATAACATACAGGCGCACCTTTTTCATAAATTCCTAAAATCATCCCGCCAGCCTCTTCACGCAAATAATAGGCCGCATCAGATTCTCGTAGAACGGGCATTTCAGGAAGTCCTTGTTTTTTTCTTTCTAGGATTTCTGGATGAGGCTCTGTTACCAAAAACTGATGTTCAACAGGAATTACTGGAACATCTAAACCCACCATTTCGCCAGTTTTCCTAGCAAAACTTCCTGTACAAGATACAACATGCTCACAAGCAATATCACCTTTATCAGTCGATACAATCCAGCTCTGGTCTTTTTGTTGTGTAATTCCTTCTACAAGTGTGTGCTCATAAATCTCAGCGCCACGGTTTCTAGCGCCTTTACATAATGCTTGCGTTAAGTCTGCTGGCTGTATATATCCATCATCAGGGTGCTGAATAGCCCCCAACAATCCCTCCGTATTGCATAAAGGCCAAACTTCTTTAATTTCTTCTGGCGTTAAAAAATTTACATTGACACCAACCGTACTTCCAACACCAGCATAATATTTATACTCATCCATTCGGTCTTGAGAATTTGCAAGGCGGACATTTGAAACAACGCTAAAGCCAACATTCATTCCAGTCTCTTTTTCTAATTCATGATAGAAATCGACTGAATACTGATGTAATTTTCCTACCGAATAACTCATATTAAAGAGAGGTAATAAGCCAGCTGCGTGCCATGTTGAGCCAGAAGTTAAATCTTTGCGCTCAACCAAGACAACATCAGTCCAACCTTTTTTTGCTAAATGGTATAGAGTTCCTGCACCAACAACTCCGCCTCCAATAACCACCACTTGTGTTTTATTTTTCATAAAATCTCCAATGCAAACTCTAACCAAAAAAAGCGAATTATATACCTAAATTATAGCAATTACATCAATTAGTTAATGGTAGAATTTTTCAAAATTTATTAAGACTATAATTTATTATTATTTTTGGAGAATTAGATGAATTTAACTATAAAGAAGTGGCGCGATATACCAACAATGGTTATGATTAAAAAAAGCAGAAGAGAAGTTGAAAAAGTTCAGCTAGATAATCGGTTTATGGAAGCGGTTGACTCTGCCGCGTCAGTTGCAGATGCTACAGATTCTGATTCATACCTTACTGATTGGAATGATGAAATAATTGTAATAGATGATGGCGACCTAAGAGAGCCTGTAGAAAAGAAAGCAGCAGAATTAGAAATAGAATTTTCTAGTGAGGTGCTTCTTTCTTACGTCAATAATGGTGGCTACAAACCTTAAGTAGTGTATCTACCATGTAAAAACTTTAAGGTTTCGCGAACCTTTACCTCCTTTAAGAGGTAACTAATAATATTATTAGAAGATTCTAAACGTTCAGCATAATCTAGTTCTGCTGGCTTTTGAGAGGCCTTACTACTGAAAACAACTGAAATAGTTGCCCAATGTCTACTTAGCTTGTAGAAACCAAGCTTTTCCTCGAGTTGAGCCAATTTATCACTTAAATATACATCGTCATTAAGTAATAATCGCTTTGAGTCAATATGAACCACTCCATCTACGTGGCTTGCAGCTTTATGTTCTAACGCAAATTCAATCAAAACCATACTTTCACGATGAGCAATTGCAACAACCTCTTGCTCAGAAGAGTTATTATGATGAATGACGGTTCCCACAGCATCATTAAATGTATTTTTAGCAACAATCGGTGTTTTAGATTTTAACGATGCCTTAATTGCCCTTGGATGAATTACCCTTGAGCCCTCATCTGCCATTGCTAGCATTTGCTCAACACTGATTGATTCAAGGTATCTTGAAGACTCAACCTGTCTTGGATCGCAATTTGCAATACCATCAACATCTGAGAATATTTCTACTTTTGCTGCGCCTAATGCAGAAGCTAGAGCAACCGCAGAGGTGTCACTACCACCGCGACCAAGAGTGCGTATATCTCCTCTATCATTAACACCTTGAAAACCTGCAACAACAGCGATACTGCCATTATCTAGGGCTTCTACAATTCGAGAAGGGTCAATATCAAGTATCTCTGCATTTCCAGCATTATCATCAGTCAAAATACCCGACTGGCGACCATTAAATGAAATAGCTGGTATTCCATTATGGCTTAGAAGATGTGAGAAGAAAGCTGAGCTAAGTGTTTCACCCACGCTCATTACAAGATCCAACTCTCTTGGATTAATATTGTGTCCAACATCTTTTAATAAAGCAATGAGAGTGTCAGTTGCATAAGGTTCACCCTTCCTACCCATCGCAGAGACAACAACTACAATTCGCTCACCACTTTCAGCGTATCGTTTAATATGTTTTACAGCGTGCGCACGGCAATCTTCGTCCCTAAGACTAGTGCCGCCAAACTTCATTACGATAGGAGCTAAACTTTTCGCCATTACAATCTTCAAAAAAAAGAGTGAATTATAGCTTGTGGCTTACAACATAGCAAACGTGAACTAGTTGTCCAAAATATATAAAACTAAATATTAAATGTTTGTTTAATTCCATCTAATATAAAGTCAACCGAGACCATCACCAATATTATGCCCATTAATCGTTCAATCGCGATTAATGCCCTATTACCAAGTTTTCTTCCTAGGGTCTCTGAAGAGACTAATATAACACCTGATATTAAGCAAGCAATAAATACAACAAAGGTCCATTCAACCCATCTATTTGGCTCTTGAGCCATAAATAATATAACTGCTGCAATAGCTGAAGGGCCAGCAAGCATTGGAACAGCTAGAGGAACAATAAGAGGCTCTGTTGTTTCATTGTGACTAAACAAAGGCTTGGTGCCTGGGAAAATCATTCTTATAGCAATGATGAACAATATGATTCCTCCTGTAACTCCAAGTGAAGATTGTTCTATTTCTAGCATCTGAAGCACATATCTACCAACAAACATAAAAAACAATAAAATTATGAAAGCGATTAACAGTTCACGAATAATTATTATTCTTCGTCTTTCGATCGGAATATTTTTGAGAATACTTAAAAATACAGGGACATTCCCTATAGGATCCATAATGATAATTAATAATAAAATTGCAGCTAATACAGTCACTTAAAAAACCTTAGTTAAAGTTTGAAGGGGTGGATTTTATATGATTATCCTTCTAATAATTAAGTATATTTTCTGATAAAAAGAAGAAATTACGTTGCAATTAAATTATGCAAAGGTGATAATTAATTATCTGTTGTGTTCGTGCTTTGATTTATTTCCCTGAGCCGATTAAGTATAGAAAAGGAGATGAGATTGGTTGCTATTGTGTAAGCCCGCCTTGAAGTGGGAAACCTGCGGTAAACATCGAACTTCCGCCTTGAACCAGAAAGGTTCAGGACAATTCAACACGGCACAATGGACCTATCTTAAGAATATTAAACTAAGCTCAGTTGCATTTATTCTACTAATTAAACAGCTTTTCTCTTAAAATCTTCATTAATGATAGAACTACGAAGACAACTCAGACAGCTCAGAAAATCTATTGATGCTCCCACTCGACGAAAAAAAGGTAAGAAGCTTCTTCATCAATGCCAAAAAAGTGGACTCTTCAGAAATGCAAGGCATATTGCAATATTTACCCCTAATGATGGTGAGATTGAAACTAAAAATACTATCGATTTTCTAATTAGCCAAGGGTGTTGTGTTTATCTACCAATACTGGTTGGTGAAAAACTTAAATTTGCAAAGATGGGAAAACGCTATCGAAAGAACAAATTTGGAATAGATGAGCCAATCTTTACTCCGCTTCTAGGAGCGCATCGTATGGATCTAATCTTGATGCCTCTTGTAGGATTTGATAAAAATAAAAATCGTCTTGGAATGGGTGGAGGTTTTTATGACAAAACTCTCAGCTTTCATTTAAAGCGGAAAAATTATAGAGTTCCTAAATTATTCGGGTTAGCTTTTGATTGTCAAGAGGTTGATCTTTTAGAATCTAAGCCCTGGGATGTTCCAGTTGATGGAATAGTTACCCCAACACGCTACATCAAATAACTAGTTATTTTTAGTCTTTCCAAGCGCCTTTTTTTGGAAAAATGATTTGAGGATTGGAGTTTCATCAATAACATTCATTCCAAAACCTCTAAGCCATCGAAATGGTTCGTTATTTTCCTTATACATCCAATCAAGTCCTGTCATTGTTTTTGCCATTAATTCATTATCCAGCCTGCGTGCCCTTGCGTATTTCCTCAGAACAAGAGAATCTCCCAATGGTGAATCATCATTTGCAACTAACTGATTACTAAGCTCAATTGCATCTGAGAAGCCTAAATTAGCTCCTTGGCCTGCTAATGGATGAATATTATGCGCTGCATCGCCTATCAGAGCAAGATTAGAAAGGGTGTAGTTTTTAGCGCTTCTAGATACTAAAGGAAATATATTTCTAGAGCTTTGCAACTTAAGATTACCAAAACGATACTCAGCTGCCTCAGATAATGACTGATTAAATTTATTAATATCCAACTCTTCAAGCTCATCAGCAAGCTTTGCTTTGCACGACCATACAATTGATGCTTGATTTTTTGAAAGTGGTAATAGGGCAAGGATACTGTCTGATAAAAACCTCTGCCAAGTTGTGCTTTCTAATGACTTATCACTAACTATATTAGCAATGATTGCTTTTTGCTGATAATCATGTGAAGACACCTCTATACCAGCCAAGCTCCGAACTTTAGATTTAGGTCCATCGGCCCCAACAACCAACTTACACAAAAAACTTTGATCATTATCAAGAGTGATCTGGTAGCCGAAGTCCGTTTTAATTAGATCGTTTAATTTTGCATGGATAACTTGTACTTTGGTTCGATCGATTGCATTATATAAAGCCGATTGTATTAAATCATTTTCTACAATAAAACCAAGGTGCTCAATACCTTCATCTTTTGCGTAAAAATTTAGGCTTCCATGAGAATTCTGATCCCATACTTTGGTCGCAACAAAACCCTGTTTTCTTTTAATGTCATCCCAAACATTAATTGAACTAAGAAAATCTTTGGAAGAAGGGGTTATTGCACTGACTCGAGTATGGAACGAACTACTAACCATTGGATTGCATTCATTTGCCTCAATGATTGCAATTTTAAAGTTTTTTTTTCTTGAAAGCTCCAAAGTAAAGGCAAGGCCAATCATGCCACCACCAATCACGATGACATCAAATTCTTCCAACTACCCTTCCCCGGCAATAGTCATTTCTCTTAACAAGGTTGAGCCAACCTTTAGATTGCTCCTTGTATCAAAATCATTGCCAATAGATACCACATTTTTCAACATATCTTTTAGATTGCCGGCAATAGTAATTCCTGAAACTGGGTATTGTATTTGCCCTTTTTCGACCCAAAAGCCACTTGCTCCACGGGAATAGTCACCAGTTGTTGCATTAATGCCTTGTCCCATTAAGTCGGTGACAATTAGGCCTTTATCCATATTCTTGGTTAATTCTTCAATTCCGCCATCGTAATTAGAGCTAACTCTGCAGTTACTTACGCCGCCAGCATTAGCGGTAGACTCGAGTCCAAGTTGGTTGGCAGAGTATTGACCCATTAGGTAACTGGTTACTCTTCCATCTTCAACAAAAAACTGTTTTGATTTTAATACGCCATCTAAATCAAACGCCCTTGCACCAAGTGTTTTTAATTGAAGCGGGTCTTCATAGATATCAATAGATTCTGGTAGAACCTCTTTGCCTAATGAATCCAATAAGAAGGATGTTTTTTTATATTGCCTCGAACCACTTAAAGCGCCAAGTAATTGAGAATACAAACCGGAGGATTGTCGCGCAGTAAATATAATAGGACATTTTTGAGACTTTAAACTGCGAGAACCAAGCTTTTGCTGAGCCATTTTTGCAGCCTCAAGGCCAATTTTAGATGGGCTCGTTAAATCTCTAGAATCAAGAGCCATAGAATACTCATAAGCGGTTTGCATTTCAGAGTCTCTTTTTGCTATCAACGAGCAGTAGAGCGAATGCTTACTATTTTTCGATTTAGTAATCAGCCCATTTGAATTAGCATAATAGCTTTCGCCCTCAAAACTTGATAACTCGGCGCCATCTGAATTATCAATTTCAGTCTGCTCCAATGCAACCTGCTCACACTCTTTAGCAATCTCAATACTTTCTTTAGCATCCAGAGTCCAGGGATGGTAAAGATCTAAATCAGGAGCATCCCAGGCCATTCTATCTTTTGGAGCCAGCCCATTAAAAGGGTCTTCTTGAGTATATTTAGCAATTAGACATGCAGATTCAATAGCCTTCTTTAAACTATCTTTACTAAGATCAACGCTTGCCGCCTGACCTTTATTTTTTCCAATATAGACGCTCACATCAAAACTTGTATCTAGGCTGTATTGCAGTGTTTCAACATTTGACAATCTAACTGCGGTAGAAATGCCTGAGCTTTTCCCTAGAGAAAATTCAAAATCTGTTACCTTGTTTTTTTTAATTAGGTCAATTGCTAATTGTGTTGTTTGTTCGAGTGAATTCATAATAAGGAATTATACTAATTGGTTGATAGATTTTGATAAAACAATTAAGAACTAATCTTTATTTTTTGAGGACTTAATATCGATTATTTTTCGCTGCACTTCAAGCAGGTGAAGTCTACGGGTGTCGGTTTTTAAAACTTTAAACTGAAAGCCATGAAGACTAATTTCACTCATTTGATCTGGAAGATAGCTAAAACCTGAAATGACTAAACCAGCTACAGTGTCATAATTATCACTTGTAATATTGGATTCAAAAAAATCATTAAACTCTACCAAAGGAGTATTTGCTTGAAGCAAATAGCGCCCATCTCCATAGTCAATAATGTTGTCTTCTTCCTTGTCATGCTCATCCTCAATTTCACCAACTATCTGCTCAATGACATCTTCTAGGGTTACCAATCCCGCAATTTCACCATATTCATCCAGAACAACTGCCATATGTGATTTATTTTGTTGAAATTCTCTAAGCAAAACACCTAGAGGCTTACTTTCCGGAACAGATAAAGCATCTCTAAGGTACTCTCTATAGTTAAATTCATCCTTGTTATCCTGTGCAAAGTGGGCTAGCAAGTCTTTGGCTAATACAATGCCTAATATTGAGTCCTGCTCGACATTGTGGATTGGAAAGCGAGAATGAGATGAGGTAACCATGATTTGAAGTAAATCTTTAGTGGAGGACTCTGAATTTATCATGGTCATTTTGGATCGAGGAACCATCACGTCTCGCACCTTTAAGCTTTCAACTTGTAATGCGCCCTCAATAACAGACCTGCTATATGGATCAATAACTAGGTTTTCTTCAGCCTCTTCTAGGGCTTGCATTAACTGCGCTCGGGGCTTTAAAGTTTGCGGGAAAACCTTATCAAACAACCTATTAAATAATGGCCAACTGGGAGGTTTTTCTGAGCTCATACTTATAATGAATGAATTGTATGTTATCTATTTTACCTTGGATTAGGTTTTTTTATCGCTTCGCATTGCTTTTACCTCGGCCGCCCTCTCCTTTCGAGCTTTTTTAGGATCAGCAATAAGAGGTCTATAAATTTCAACTCTGTCTTTTTCTCGCAAAACGGTATCTAGAGTTGCAAATTTTGAAAAGATACCTACCCTATTCTTTGTAAGATCTATCTGCTCAAAAGACTCAAGAATGCCAGAGGCCTCAATAGCTTCTTTTAATGTGGACCCATCTTCAATCTCAAGGCTTATAAGACTTTGCTTATCAGGCAGAGCATAAGCAACTTCAACTATCATAAATATCACTCATTGTTTGTGCATCATGAAAGTCGAGCCTTCCCTCATAAATTGCTCTCCCAGTTATGGCGCCCATTATGCCATGATGCGCATTTTTCAAAAGTGCGGCAATATCATCAAGGTTAGTAATTCCTCCAGAGGCGATTATTGGAATAGAAGTCTGCTTTGCAAGACTAGCAGTCGCCTTTACATTAACGCCCTGCATCATTCCATCTCTAGCAATATCAGTATAAATGATTGAGCTAACTCCATATTGCTCATATTTTTTTGATAAATCAACTACATTTAAATCTGTTTGTTTTGCCCATCCATCAGTAGCCACAAGGCCATTATTTGCATCAAGACCGACAATAATTTTGCCAGGGAATTCTCTGCATAAATGAGACACAAATTCAGGGTCTGTTACCGCCATAGTTCCAATAATAAGGTAGCTTATTCCAGCTTCAATATAGGCATTAGCAGTTTTTAAATCACGTATTCCTCCGCCAATTTGAACAGGTAAATTTGGAAATTTCTTTGTGATTTCATTTACGCAGCCTGCGTTAACTGGTTTACCTTCAAATGCGCCATTGAGGTCAACTAGATGAAGTCGTCTTGCGCCTTCACTAACCCATTTGGCTGCCATTTCAGTTGGGTCATTAGAAAAAACTGTGGAATCCTCCATAAGTCCCTTTCTAAGGCGAACACATTGACCATCTTTTAAATCGATTGCAGGAATAATAAGCATAGAATTATTTAGTTTAACTATCAACTATATTATATGCACCTTAGGCTGCTGAATGATTACTTTCATTAGCGATACAAGCAAATTCAGCTAGGGTCAGGATTAAACTGGTTGAAGCTCTTCAAGACTCCAGCGAGGCTTAATTGCTATTTCATAGTGATTGTTCCTCTGTCCAGCAAGAAAACGATAATGGCCTGCTAAAGCTATCATGGCACCATTATCCGTACAAAAATCAAGCGCTGGATAGAAGACGCTAGAGTCAAGCTTCTGAGCCATTTCATTTAAGGATTGACGCAACGAAAGATTAGCACTAACCCCGCCAGCTACAACCAAAGTTTTAAACCCAGTATGTTTGAGTGCGCGGCTGCATTTGATGGTAAGCGTTTCAGTCGCAGCAACTTCAAATGCTTTTGCAATATCTGCTTTTTCATCTGGGAATTCAATAAATTTATTTCTAGCAAATGTTTTTAAACCGCTAAAACTAAAATCGAGGCCCGGCCTATCTGTCATTGGCCTAGGAAAGATGAACCTATCTTTATTTCCTTGAGTTGCTAGTTTTGCTAGAGCAGGACCACCAGGATATCCTAGTCCAAGTATTTTTGCAGTTTTATCAAAAGCTTCACCAACTGCATCATCTAACGATTCACCAAGAATTTTATACTCGCCTATTCTAGCGACTTCAACAAGTAAAGTATGTCCGCCCGAAACCAGAAGCGCTACAAATGGAAACTTTGGTTTATCCACCTCCAACAAAGGTGCCAAAAGATGGCCTTCCATGTGATGAACGCCTAATGCTGGAATCCCAAGACCCCATGCTAGACTTTGGGCAATCGAGCCGCCAACCAGCAACGCTCCCGATAACCCCGGTCCCGCAGTGTATGCAATACCTGTAAGGTCTTTTAATTGAAGGTGACTATCACTAAGGGCCTCCTTAATCAAAGGTAGAGCTCTTTGAATATGGTCTCTCGAGGCTAATTCTGGAACCACGCCTCCATATTCAGCATGCAAATCAACTTGCGAAAAAAGCTTGTGTGAAATAAGGCCTTTTTTACTACTATAAATTCCTATTCCTGTTTCATCACATGAGGATTCAATCCCCAATGTAATTAGATTCTTATTAGCCACCCGCCGTCTCACCTAAATAAACCTTTTTCACTTCTTCGTTTGCTAAGATAGAGTTTTTCCCACCTTGCGCAATTATCTCTCCAGCACTTAAAACATAAGAGTGATCACAGGTATCGAGCATTTCCCTATAATTATGATCCGTAATCAGGATGCCAATTCCATTGTCTCTAAGCTGATAAATAATTTCTTGTATATCGCCAACAGATATTGGGTCTATTCCAGCAAAAGGCTCATCAAGCAAAATAAACTTTGGATCCATCGCTAATGCTCTAGCAATCTCTACTCTTCTGCGCTCACCACCAGACAAAGTAATACCTTTAATGTGCCGAACATGCTCAACCTTGAACTCAGACAAAAGCTCCTCTAGTCGATGCTTCCTATGCCTTGGTAAGATTGATTTATTCATTTCAAGAACTGCCATAATGTTATCTTGAACACTTAATTTTCGAAAAATTGACGGCTCCTGTGGGAGATAACCAAGTCCAAGATTAGCCCTTTTATGGATAGGCATATGGCCTATACTTTTATTATCAAGAATAACCTCACCTTTACTAGACCTAACTAATCCACATGCAATATAAAAGCATGTAGTTTTACCTGCACCATTAGGGCCCAAAAGACCAACAATTTCTCCGCCTCTAACCGAAAATGAGACGTCATTAACTACCACACGTCTTGCGTATTTTTTGTAAAGATTTTTTACTTCTAATTTATGTTCTGACATTCTATTTCAGTGCATTAATACTGTTAGCTATCTTACCCTAAATGTATTCAATATTCTTAGAGCTATAGAGCTCCCTGGTTCCATTTTTTGTTAAAACTTTTAATGCGCCTTGGTCGCTTATTCCTTGGACCTCTCCCTCAAAAGATCTGCCTAATTCTATGGATTTTAGCTTTGCGCCTTTAAGCATGTCGTATTGATCCCATTGCAGAAGCAAGTCCGATAAACCATTTAATTTAAAGTGAGATGACATGGACAAGATACTATTAATAATTGATGCCGTCAGTTCATGAATACCTGGAATTTTCTTACAAATTTTTGATAGATCAATCCAAGGATTATCGCAATTCATTTCTTGGTCTAGATGATAGTTAACCCCGACCCCAATAATGACAGATTGAGAGCCTTCCTGGATATTGTTTTCCAGCAAAATACCTGCTAACTTGGCTTCTCTAAAATAAATATCATTAGGCCATTTAATTTTAAATCCATCAACCTTACATTCCTTCTCTAAAGCTTTAATAATTGCCAAACCAACCACTAAACTGAGGCCGCTTAAATTAGTATCACTTCCAAATTTTTGACCAATTGAAAGAAGAATGCTGCCATCTTTTTGAGATAGCCATTCTCTTCCATGCTGACCCTTTCCCTGAGTTTGCTCTCTCGTAACACAGATCTGGGTTATAGGAGAATATGGCAAGCTACTTAGGTAAGAGCTAGTGCTCTCTAGAGAATCAAAAAAATGACACTCTACATCGCTATCTATCAGTCTCTTTAGAGAAGAATAATGATCCATGTGAATATGAAAATAATTAAAGAGATTGAAACCGCTGCTGATGCAACATCCTTGGCAAAGCCTGACAAATCATGATGCTCTAGACCAACCCTGTCAACCACAGCCTCAATTGCTGAGTTTAGCATTTCAACAATCAAAACTAAGAATATAGGTGTAATAAGTAGTACTTTTTCAACTGGAGATTCTCCAAGCCAGTAACCAAGAGGCGTCAGTACTATTGCTAGCCATACTTCAAGTCTAAAAGCATACTCAGACTGGTAACACGCCTTGAAACCTTTTGCGGAATAGATTGAAGCAGACCAAAGTTTCTTAATGCCCGTAGGCTTGTTATTTTCTTTCATAAAGTTCGTATTATCCAGATTAGTCTCATTTAGATAGTTACAATAGTTTGTTAAAATATTAATATCAATTTTACAATAAAAAAAATTAGCGGTTGCTTATGAAAATTGCACTTGGTGTTGAATATTTAGGTACAGATTTTCATGGCTGGCAAATTCAAAAATCTGGCCTGAGAACAGTTCAGGGCGTTGTTGAGCCTGCTTTATCTAAGATAGCAAATCACCCTGTACGGGTATTTTGTAGTGGCAGAACAGATGCTGGCGTTCACGCACAAGAGCAAGTCATTCATTTTGAAACTGAAACGATTAGGACTGATGGAGCATGGCTATTTGGTGGCAACGCAAACCTTCCAAGTGATGTAAATTTCAAATGGGCTAAGGAAGTTGGTGATGACTTTCATGCAAGATTTAATGCGCATGCTCGATCTTATGAGTACAAAATTCACAACCATCCAGTAAGGTCCTCACTAAAAGCTGGTTATTATTTATGGGAGCCAAGATCTCTTAATATTGATGAAATGAAAAAAGCAGCGGCTTTTTTAGTCGGTGAGCACGACTTTTCATGCTTTAGAGGCAGCATGTGTCAAGCAAAATCACCCATTAAGGCCATTGAATATCTTCAAATTGATGCAATAGATGACGATCTAATTATTAAAGTTAAAGCAAATGCTTTTTTGCATCATATGGTTCGCAACATAGTAGGAACACTTTTAAAAATTGGCAGGGGAGAGGAAAAACCTGAATGGATGCTATTAGTATTAGACAGCAAAGATCGCAAAGAAGCAGGGCCAACTGCAGAACCGCAAGGCCTCTACTTTATAAAGGCTCACTATCAAACGCTATAATTAATTTGAAGCAACGGCATCATTAAGTTCTTCAGCTTGGGGCTGGTTGTCCTCATTTTTACTATTTTCTAGCTCTTGCCAAACATATTTTAAGGCGTCTGCTCTTAAATCAAAAAAGCGATTATCACCAAATCGCTTTTTAAACCCAGAGCGAAATAACTCTGCCTCTAATCTTTCAGTTCTAGCAAAAAGAATTTCTACTCCTGAATTTGAACATGTTTCAACCAAACTAGATAAAACTTGCTCACCACTTGCATCAACCTGAACAATTGAAGCAACATCAACAATAATATATTTCAAATCTTCATTATTTTTAGCAATTAATTCAAGCAACTTTGTTTCAAAATATGCCGCATTAGCAAAATAAAGCGATCCACTCCACTTTGCTACTTTAACGGACTTACTAACTTCATTTGAGTCATCTGCAAACCTTGAGGCGATAATCGATCCATGCTCAACAGATAATTCAGAAAATTTTGGCTCCATAGTCCTATATAGAAAAAGCCCTAGAGACAGAATTACCCCAAAAGCGATACCGTTTTCTAAGTGCGGCGCAAAAACCAGTGTCATGATAAAGGTTAATAGGCCGACCAGTCCATCGTGCTTTTCAACTTTCCATGCGTGCTTAAGAGGCGCAAAATGAATTAAATTGGCAACTGACATTAGAATAATTGCCGCAAGAGTAGCGAGCGGAAGATGGTAGAGCAAAGGAGTCAACCAAAGAATCGTTACGCCAACAATAACCGCCGTTACGACAGAGGAAAAACCAGTAACTGCACCTGCAGCTAAGTTAACTGCTGAACGCGAAAAAGAACCTGAAACAGGATAACCCTGAAAGAAGCTTGAGGTAATATTTGATAGCCCTTGGCCAATTAACTCTTGGTTCACGTCCAGGCGCTGTTTCGTAGAAGCTGCCATTGACTTAGCAACCGATATTGCCTCCATAAAACCAATTAATGAGATTGTAATTGCATAGACAAACAAAGTTCCCATAGCGTTAAAATCAAAACGTGGTATCTTAAAACTAAACAAACCATTAATATTTATTGAATTTACAATAGCACCCCCCATCGATTGATAGTCAATCAAGAATGATGCTGCTGTTGACAGAACAGCGACGGTAAGGATTGCAGGTAATCTAGGAAAAAAACGCTGCAAGATTGCAATGCCAAGTAAACCTGTGATTGCCATAGCTAATGTTGGCACATGGGTATAAAAAATTGCTGCTTCAAATAGCCTAGCTATAGTTTCATAACTTTGATCTGCGTTACAAATCGTATGCAGCCCTCCTGAATTTGCACTCTCAATCCTTTCAGGAATAGATAAGGTTTGGCATGCACTTTCCCAATCCGTATCATTTGAACTAATAACCCTTATTCCAAAAACCTTAGGCAGCTGAGATGCTCCAATAATAATTGCAGCTGCACTAGTGAACCCAGTTACTACAGGGTGTGACAAAAAATTAATTACAAAACCTAACCTTAGAACGCCCAATGAAAACTGAAAAAACCCAACAATGAGCGCCAATAATGCGGCATAAACTGCATAACTCGATGGGTCAGTAACTATTTCACCAAGAGCGGCGGCAGTTAATAAGGATACAACGGCGACTGGGCCTGTGGAGAGTTGTCTGGATGACCCCATCACGGCGCCAACTAAGACAGGAAGAAATGCAGCATAAAGGCCATACTGCGGTCCCAATCCAGCTAACTGCGCGTACGCCATTGATTGAGGGACTATTACGAAACCAACAGTAAGGCCGGCTAAAATATCCGCTTTTAAGGTTTTTGGATTGCTTAAATCTTTAATCCATAACAAAAATGGAAAGAGTTTTGTTATCCAGCTCATGAAATATGTTTCTGAAGTTTAATATTTAAATCTTAAGTCTACCTCACTAAAACAGCTAAACAAAAGATTTTTAATTAAACTTGTGAAAATTATAATATATTAAAAATCTTCGTCCCAATCTACAATAATTTGCTTAGTTTCCGCATTAGTAGAGATTAAAAATGGCTCAATATAAGGAATCCAATATTCTTTTTTTCCTTTGGTGACTAAAACATTGTTTGCACCTGTCTCAACGAAGTAATCAACTACACCTAACTTTTCATTGTGCTGGTTAATTACATCGAAACCAACCATTTCATACCAATAATACTTACCAGGATCAAGTTTAGGAAGCTGCTCTTTATCGATATAGATATCTTTACCAATAAATATCTGGGACTGCTCTCGATTATCGACATCTTTTATATGAGCAACAATAGTTTTGGACTGTTCACGGCCATTCGTTACTTCAATCTTTTCATATACCCCATCACTCAAGAAGTACCATGGCTCATAGCTTAGAATATTTTTTCTAGGCTCAGTATAGGATAAGAGTTTGACCCACCCCTGTAAACCAAAAAAGCCATTAATCTTTCCGACTAATAGCTTTTTATCGTCTGAATGAGGCGCTTTTGACACCAAATTATTTTTCTGCAGGCTCTTCCGCTGGCTTCTCTTCAGCTGCTGGAGCTTCTGCTACGGCTTCTGCTGCTGGAGCTTCTGCTACGGCTTCTGCTGCTGCGGTGGCTGCTGCTGAGGCAACTTCTGCCGCTTCTTTAGCCTCTAAATCTGCCTTAGCTTTATCTTCAGCTGCAATTTTTTTAGCTTTATCATCTGCTTTAGCTGCATGTTTGGCTAATTGTTTTTCACGAATTGAAGGATCTCTATATTCTTTCACAAGCTGTTTTACACGATCAGAAATCTGTGCGCCTTGTGAAATCCAATGTGACAGTCTGTCTTCTTCTAGTTGAAGCCTGACCTCTTGTCCGCGAGCAACTGGATTAAAGAATCCAATACGCTCAATGTAACCACTATCTCTTCTCTTTCTAGAGTCAGTTGCTACAATTGAATAAAAAGGGTTTTTCTTGGCTCCACCTCGGGCTAGTCTAATCTTAACCATGGGTTTTTTGCTCCTTTTAGATTGTTGAAATATTAAGGCGAGAAATTATATCAGTTTTAAATGTCACGTGCCAATTTAATCGCATCGCCAATATAATTCATTGGCGTTAATTTATGAAGCTCTTCTTTAGCTTCTGCAGGAATTTCTAATGTACTGATAAAATCATTAATTATTTTGGCGTCAATTTTCTTACCACGGGTTAAAGCTTTAAGTTTTTCATAAGGATTTTCAACTCCATATCGACGCATAACAGTCTGAATTGGCTCTGCTAAGACTTCCCATGCTTTATTCAAATCCTCAGTTAGTTTACTTTCATTTATTTCTAACTTTTTAATGCCCTTACAAATTGATGCATATGAAATTAAAGAGTGGGCACAGCTAACACCTAAATTTCTTAAAACTGTTGAATCAGTCAGATCTCTCTGCCACCTTGAGATTGGGAGCTTTGTTGCGAAATGCTCGCCGATTGCAATTGCTAAACCTAGATTTCCCTCTGCATTTTCAAAATCAATTGGATTAACTTTATGTGGCATAGTTGATGAGCCAATTTCGCCTTCAATTGTTTTTTGGGTGAAATAACCTAATGAAATATAGCCCCAGATATCACGACAAAAATCTATTAAGATCGTATTGAAGCGATTTAGCACATGAAAATATTCAGCAATATAGTCATGTGACTCTATTTGCGAACTATAAGGAGCATAATTTATTCCAAGGTTCTCAATAAAATCTTTTGAAACACTCTGCCAATCAATTTCTGGATATGCGCTCAGGTGGGCATTAAAATTTCCAACTGCACCATTAAACTTACCCATTATCTGAACATCTTTAAGCTGATTAATTTGTCTATTGAGTCGATAAGAAAAATTAGCCATCTCTTTTCCAAGAGTCGTTGGTGATGCAGTTTGGCCATGAGTCCTAGAAAGCATTGCAACTTCTGCATTATCTTTTGCTAGATCTGTAATTAAGCTTAGCGTACTTCTCATATCTTCAATCAGAACTTGTCTTCCATTTTCTAGCATTAAAGCATGGGATAGATTATTGATATCTTCTGAAGTACAAGCAAAATGAATAAATTCACTTACTTTTTGAAGTTCAGGTATTGAAGAAATTTTTTCTTTTAGGAAATATTCAACAGCCTTAACATCATGATTAGTTGTTCTTTCAATTTTTTTTATTGCCTTAGCATCATCCAAAGAAAAGTTTTTAGCAATAGCTAATAGAGCGGCATTGGATTGAGAACTAAATGTGGGAACTTCAGGAATGTGTGGGTTGTTTGACATTGCTTCTAGCCAACGCACCTCAACAAGAAGTCTGTACTTGATTAATCCAAACTCACTAAAAATTGCTTTAAGTGGGCTTGTCTTATCGCTGTAACGACCATCAATTGGAGAAATAGAGGTAAGGTTATCAAATGTCATAATACAAACTAATGCTTTAAAAAATCTAAGCCTTCATATTAAAAAGGATAAAATTATACTCTTATATTTAATCACCCAATAGTCAGTATTATTATGAAAGAAGCCTACTTAAAGCATTGTGATGAAAGAAAAACAGAAAATCTTCCCCCTTTGGCTCTTGATGCCAAGCAAACTAAGTCAGTAGTTGAAGGTCTTATTTTAGGCTCAGATGATGATTTTTATTTAGACCTATTGACGCATAGAATTCCGCCTGGCGTTGATGAGGCAGCTTATGTAAAGGCTGGCTTTTTAACCAGTGTTGCCAAAGGCGATGAGTCTTGCAAGGCTATTTCACAAAAACATGCTACTTTTTTATTGGGAACGATGCTCGGTGGATATAGTATTACCTCGTTAATTGACTTACTTGATATTGAAGAAACTGCTGAAGCTGCATGCAAAGCACTATCTCACACCATACTTATTTATGAGGCGCACCAGAGTATTATTGAAAAAGCGACTAGAAACACTTATGCTAAAAAAATAGTTGATTCCTGGGCATCAGCTGATTGGTTTACATCTAAAGATCCTCTCCCTAAAAGCATTAAATCAATAGTCTTTCGTGTAGATGGTGAAACCAATACCGATGATCTCTCGCCTGCTACTGAAGCTTGGTCTCGTCCAGATATTCCACTTCATGCGAAAGCAATGCTTGTCAAAAAAATGGATAAGCCACTTGAGAAAATTGAACAACTTAAAGAAAAAGGACTTCCTTTAGCTTACGTCGGTGACGTAGTTGGAACGGGATCCTCTCGCAAATCTGCAATTAACTCAGTTTTATGGCATATGGGTAGATCAATAGACTACATCCCTAACAAAAATAGTGGTGGCATAGTGCTTGGTGGAAAAATTGCTCCAATATTTTTCAACACAGCGGAAGACTCTGGAGCGCTTCCTATAGAGTGTGACGTCTCAAAACTTAAAATGGGTGATGAAATTACAATTTATCCTTATGAAGGCATTATTAAAGACACTTCAGGTAATACAGTTTCAACTTTTAATCTGGCACCGAGCACAATGCCAGATGAAGTACGTGCAGGAGGAAGAATACCTCTAATTATTGGTAGAGGGCTAACTGACAAAACAAGATCTGAGCTTGAATTAAATGTTAGTGATGTTTTTCTGCGTCCAGTTGATCCAAAAAATAGTTCTGCAGGGTTTACTCTAGCTCAAAAAATTGTTGGTAAGGCTTGTGGTGTTAAAGGCATTAGGCCAGGAACTTATTGCGAGCCCCGTATGAGCACAGTTGGATCCCAAGATACTACAGGAGCTATGACTCGTGATGAACTAAAAGAGCTAGCTTGCTTAGGCTTTTCTGCAGACCTCGTTATGCAAAGCTTCTGCCATACAGCAGCCTACCCAAAACCTATTGACCTTGAATTACAACACTCTCTTCCAGACTTTATGCATTCTCGAGGTGGAGTTTCACTAAAACCTGGTGATGGTATTATTCATTCTTGGCTTAACCGCATGCTTTTGCCAGATTCTGTAGGAACAGGCGGAGATTCACATACACGCTTTCCAATAGGTATTAGTTTTCCTGCAGGCTCAGGTTTAGTTGCTTTTGGTGCTTCTATTGGAGTCTTACCGCTAGATATGCCTGAGTCTGTTTTAGTTCGATTTAAAGGCAATATGCAGCCTGGAATTACCTTAAGAGATCTTGTCAATGCCATACCTTATGTTGCAATTCAAAAAGGTCTTCTCACTGTAGATAAATCTAATAAAAAAAATGTATTCTCTGGGCGTGTCTTAGAGATTGAGGGCTTGGGAGATCTTAAAGTTGAGCAAGCATTTGAACTCGCTGATGCCACAGCTGAAAGATCTGCAAATGGCTGTACTGTTCAGCTTAACAAAGAGCCAATCGCAGAATATCTAAGTTCAAATATTACCCTTTTGGGCTCAATGATTGATGCAGGTTATGACGATAAAAAAACTATTGCAAAAAGAATCCAAGATATGAAAAAATGGCTTGATAGCCCAGAGCTTCTTAAGGCTGATAAAGATTGTGAATACGCTGAAGTAATTGAAATAAATCTAGATGAAATTAAAGAGCCAATAGTTGCATGTCCAA
>CAJQTP010000039.1 GCA_905620445.1 uncultured Candidatus Thioglobus sp. | reverse complement strand
GATAGGGCTCGCAAAACAACACTTGTAGATTTTGGTTTTCGTTTACCATCGGCTCTAGACAATAGGCCCCTTAGATTTGAAGAGTTTTCTGAAAGGTTGAGCCAGTGCATTATGGTTTCAGCGACCCCAGCAAAATTTGAACTAGAGGTTTCAACTGTTATTGCTGAGCAAGTTGTAAGGCCTACTGGATTATTAGATCCAGGAATAGATATTAGGCCTGTTGAGACTCAGGTTGATGATTTACTCTCTGAAATTCATAAACGAGTTGCTGTTAAAGAAAGAGTGCTCGTGACAACACTGACTAAGAAAATGTCTGAGCAGCTTAGTGATTATTTAAATGATCATAACGTTAAAGTCAGGTACCTACATTCTGATATTGATACCATTGAAAGGGTTGAAATCATTCGGGACTTACGTCTTGGTGTTTTTGATGTGTTGGTTGGAATAAATCTTTTAAGGGAGGGGTTAGATATTCCTGAAGTCTCTTTGGTTGCGATCTTAGATGCAGATAAAGAGGGTTTCCTAAGGTCAGAGCGATCTTTAATACAAACGATGGGAAGAGCCGCAAGAAATATTAACGGAAGCGTCATTCTTTACGCCGACAGGATAACTAACTCAATTCAAAGGGCTATGGACGTTACAACCGATAGAAGGAATAAGCAAGAAGCTTATAACAAAAAATACGGGATAATACCTAAAGGTGTTGTTAAGCCGATTGTCGATATTTTAGATACCGATCTTTCGGCCTCTGATATAGATGAGTTAATCTCTGAAACTGTCCATGTAAAATTGTCACCTGTTCAGCTTTCGAAAGAACTTAAACGCCTTGAAAAAGAGATGTATAAGTTTGCTGAGGACTTAAAATTTGAGCAAGCAGCAGATACTAGAAATCAAATAAAACGATTAAGAGATGGCCAATTTAAATAATATGACTTTAAATATTACTGAGATCTTCTACTCCCTACAAGGTGAGGCGAGAGAAGTAGGAATTCCTACTGTTTTTGTGCGGCTTACCGGATGCCCATTAAGATGTAATTATTGTGATACTGCTTATGCATTCAAAGGAAACAACCCTTTGTCAATTGAACAGATTTTATCTGAGATTGCAAAGTATAAAACACACTATGTTTGCGTTACGGGCGGAGAGCCAATGGCCCAGAGTAATTGCCTTGGTTTGTTAGATGCTCTTATTGAAAAAGGATATAAGGTTTCAATGGAAACAAGTGGCAGTATTGATATTTCAGAGGTAAATAAGAATGTATCTATTGTTATGGACCTTAAAACACCTTCGTCGACTGAACAACATCAAAATAGATATGAAAATATTGCGCTTCTAGAAAACAAAGATCAACTCAAGTTTGTTATTGCCTCAAGGTTAGATTTTGATTGGTGTTGCAGCATCCTTGAGGGTTATGAAATTTTATCAGACGTTCTTTTTTCACCTGTTTATGAAAGCTTAAAGCCAGCAGAATTAGCGGATTGGATTTTAGAAAAACAACTTAATGTTCGCCTTCAGGTCCAACTCCATAAAATTCTTTGGGGTGACGAAAAAGGTAAATAATTAATTTAGATAGTTATTTTGTAATTTTTTATTAAATACTTCCTTCAATTCGCGCTTTTGCTTTGTCAATAGCAACATGATAGTGAGGGTCTTCAAGTACGTTAACCTCCACTAGGTGCTTAGCTGTTTTAAGGAGTAACCTACACTCCTCACTAAGATGAACTAAATGAAGTGTTTTTCCTGCTTTTTGGTAACGATCAGCAAGTTTATCAATTGCTTCAATAGCAGAGTGATCTATTACTCTTGAATCTTCAAAATCTATATAGACATTTTCAGGATCTTTCTTAGGGTTGAAGATAGCATGAAAAGTATTGATTGAGGCAAAAAATAGAGCGCCATGGAGTTTATAAGTCTTTTTTCCATCTGATTCAGTTTCTTCAATAGATTGTATTTTCCCAGCAGATTGCCAGGCGTATGAAAGTGCAGACATGATAACCCCTGTGATAACAGCAAGCGCCAAGTTATCTGTTAATACAGTTATTACTGCAACCGCTATTCCAACAGTTATATCAGGCATTGGAACTTTACCAAACAATCGAAATGAGCCCCACTCAAAAGTACCAATGACGACCATCATCATGACGCCTATTAGTACGGCAACTGGAATCATTTCTATATATTTAGAGAGATAAAGTATAAAAAATAGTAATACCACGGATGCCACTATTCCAGAAAGTCTCCCACGTCCACCAGATTTAATGTTAATCAGACTTTGACCAACCATCGCGCAGCCACCCATTCCGCCAAAAAATCCTGTAACCGTATTAGCAACTCCTTGTCCAATACATTCGCGATTTGGCTGGCCTGTGGTTTCTGTTAGGTCATCAATTAAGTTCAGTGTTAATAAACTTTCAATAAGACCGACTAGCGCCATAATCATTGCATAAGGAAAGATAATTTTAATCATCTCAAAATCAATTGGAACATCTGGAAAGTGGAATGGAGGGAACACGCCGCCAATAGGAGATATGTCGCCAACTGTTCTGGTATCAAGACCTAGAAATATAACTGCAACTGTGCCAATTACAATAGCTACTAATGTCGAAGGCACTGCTCGAGTGAGTTTTGGTAAAAAATGGATTATGGCCATTGTAATTGCAACAATTACTAGCATAAGCACCAAAGGGGTTCCAGTAATCCATTCCCCTGCAACTTTAAATTGCTTTACTTGTGATAAAAAGATGACAATCGCTAGGCCATTTACAAACCCTAAAAAGACTGGGTGGGGCACAAGCCTAATAAATTTACCCATCCTTAATAACCCAAAAACAATTTGAATTAGCCCGGTTAATACAACAGCTGCAAATAGGTACTCTACCCCATGAAGTGCAACCAGCGTTCCAATGACAACTGCAATTGCTCCTGTAGCGCCAGAAATCATGCCGGGCCTTCCGCCAAGGATTGAGGTGACCAGTCCAATAGTGAATGCAGCATAGAGTCCAACCAAAGGATTTAATCCTGCCAAAAGGGCAAATGCAACGGCTTCAGGAACAAGCGCTAAAGCAACTGTAAGGCCAGATAATATATCGTTTTTTGCGTTACTAGGAACGCGCTTATGAATTAGCTTAAACATTTTTTCCTTTTAGATTGTCTGGAAACTAAGGCTTTTCAGCTGGTACAGACGGTGTGTTAGATAATACATCAGCATTTTGAGCGCGATTCCTAAGTGCGTGATCCATTAATGTAATTGCAAGCATTGCTTCAGCGATAGGGGTTGCTCTAATTCCGACGCAAGGGTCATGTCTTCCAGTGGTGCTAATTTCAGTGGCTTTACCATCTTTATCAATGCTATCGGTAGTAAGCCTGATACTTGAGGTAGGCTTTAAAGCAATAGAAATTAAAAGGTCTTGACCAGAACTTATACCGCCAAGAATTCCGCCAGAGTTATTTGAGGTAAAACCTTCAGGTGTAATTGGGTCTCTATGAACCGAGCCTTTTTGATTGACAGCATCGAATCCAGCACCTATTTCCACACCTTTCACAGCGTTAATGCTCATCATTGCGTGCGCAATATCAGCATCAAGCCTGTCAAAAATTGGCTCTCCTAGACCTGTAACCATATTACTTGCAACGATATTAATTCGTGCACCAATCGAATCACCCGACTTTCTAAGATTGTCCATATAATCTTCTAACTCACTTACTTTACTTGCATCAGGGCAAAAGAAAGGGTTATTGTGTACTTCCTCCCAATCAAAATTTTCGAAAGTGATAGGCCCTAACTGAGATACGTATCCATGAATCTCAATGCCATACTTTTCTTTTAGGTATTTTTTAGCAATCCCTCCAGCAGCGACTCTTATTGCAGTCTCTCTTGCAGATGAGCGACCACCGCCACGATAATCTCGAATTCCATATTTTTGTTGGTAGGTGAAATCCGCATGACCCGGCCTAAATGAGTTAGCAATTTTCTTGTAGTCTCTTGGTCTTTGATCTGTATTTTCAATCAAAAGAGCAATAGGAGTTCCAGTAGTAATGCCTTCAAAAGTTCCAGATACAATTTTGATTGTGTCCGACTCTCTTCTTTGTGTTGTGTGCCTTGAACTTCCAGGTTTTCTTAAGTTTAGATCACCTTGAAGATCCTCTTCCTTAAGAGCCATTCCTGGAGGACAGCCGTCTACAATACCTACAAGAGCGTCACCATGACTTTCCCCAGCAGTTGTTAATGTGAATAGTTTTCCAAATGAGTTGCCAGACATTATTAATTTATATGCTTAACTTAGATGGCCAATATTATACCAGTGGCAAATTTTATTTCGAATAAGATTGATTTATCATCTATATAGCCAAATGAAAGCCATAAATTAATTTAGGATTTTTTTATCTTAGAAGGTCATCAAAGAAGTAGTAATTGACCCCAGGCTTACTATTTTTAGTAGAAATCATGGTTTTAGCTAACAACTCCGCATTAACACTTCTATATTTGCTTGCAGAGCCAATTAGAAAGGGGTCTATTATTTTGGCAAACTTTATTGCAACTTTTTCAGCCATTCTTTTTTCAGAGCGCTCTCCAACTAAAAAACTGGGTCTAAAGATATTGACTGTTAAAAATCCAAGATCTTGAATAGCCTCTTCAAGTTCCCCTTTTGTCTTTAGATAGAAGTTTTTTGAAGAACTGTTTGCACCTATAGAGGAGACAAGGCTCAATGTTTGTGCACCAGATTCCTTAGCTTTTTTAGCAATACTTAAGCAGTATTCGAAGTCAACTTTACGAAAATTTTCCTGACTACCGGCTATCTTGATGGTTGTTCCGAGACAAATAAATATATTGTCACATTTTGGCAGCAACCCATCTTCTAGAAACGAATCGAAGTCAATAATAAGTTCATTTGCATTACGAGGAAGATTAGCGACTGGTCTTCGAGATAGTGCTATTACATCACTTTTTTGAGCGCAAAGTTGCTGCAGGATGTTTTTTCCAATTAAACCACTAGACCCTGCAATTATAGAGGTACTCATATTATTTTCTTAAAGATTAGCAGTGTTTATTTATGGTAATACGATTTCAATATCGTTAATATCTTTATCAACATCAACCTTCATTTTTTCAAATTTAGGCGCGCCCATTCCGCTAAATTGATAAAAACCCGCAGGCTCCTTAGGAATAAAGAAAAAGAAGTCCAATTTACCATTACCATTTTCATCTTCAAATGAAGCTAATGCGTATGGACCCGATGGAACTTCCATGCTCCAAGAAACATCACAAGTACCACTTTTACTTGGCTCATAAATTTTTTCTTGACTATGATTCATACCTTTCCATCCTGACTCTTCATAAATAAGAACAT
>CAJQTP010000038.1 GCA_905620445.1 uncultured Candidatus Thioglobus sp. | reverse complement strand
TCTTGTTTTACCCACAAGTTGCGCGCTTATATCAACGCTTCCAGCTTTACCATCGCCGCTAATAGCGAGCCTAAATGGCTGCCCTACTTTTCCAAATCCAATACCATTAGTCTCACAAATACTCTTAATAATTGAATGTATATTCTCAGCCGTCCATGAATCTATATCATTCAATTTAGTTATTAATTCAACTAAAACTAACTTTGATTCTGGATTAAAGACCTTGCTTGCTTGAGCTGAATCAAACTCATTGAAATCATTATAAAACATTATGCAGCTTTGAGCCATATCCACTAAAGATTTAGAGCGCTCTCTAAGGGCATCAACAACTTCATTAATATTAGGACCGTTGTCTACTTCAATGCTTAGTTGATCAAGATACCACTTAAGATTAGAGACAAGCTCTTTGACTTCAGTCGTTTTAATATGAGACTGATTAATCCACTCAAGTTTTTCTTGGTTAAAGCTTGCTGGTGAGTTATTAATACTGCTCAGCTCAAAAAGCTTAATCATTTCATCGACTGAAAAGATTTCTTGATCTCCGTTAGACCAGCCTAATCTTACGATGTAATTAAGAAGAGCATGAGGCAGCAAGCCTTGGTCTCTATAAGACAATAAATTAAGAGCGCCATGCCTTTTTGACAAACGTGAGCCGTCTGAGCCCAAGATCATTGGAACATGTGCAAATTTAGGTATAGGCCAATCCATAGCCTCATAAAGATTAATTTGCTTAGGGGTGTTGTTAATGTGATCATCTCCCCTAATAACGCACTCTATTTCCATGTCATGATCATCGACTACAACAGTCAAGTTGTAAGTTGGGGAGCCATCTGACCTTGAGATAATTAAATCATCTAATTCAGAATTAGAAATGCTTATCTCACCTTTAACGTAATCACTAAAGTTTACGTTGCCATCGAACGGATTAAGAAATCTAATAACGCCATTTTTTAACCTCTTATTTCTACAACATCCATCGTATTTGGGCTTCTCTTTGTTTGCAATCTGCCCTTCTCGCATTGAATCTAATCGCTCGATTGAGCAGTCACAATAATACGCATTACCATTTGACAGTAATTCAGAGATAACTTCATTATAACGACCCGTTCTTTCGCTCTGGTAAATTGGCCCTTCATCATAATCTAAACCTAGCCAATCCATACCCTCCAAAATTGCATCAACAGAGGCTTGAGTTGAGCGCTCATTGTCGGTATCTTCAATTCTAAGTACAAATTTACTGTTATTCTTTTTTGCCCACAACCATGCAAAAAGAGCAGTTCTAGCGCCGCCAATATGTAAATATCCAGTGGGGGAAGGAGCAAATCTTGATTTCATTTATTTTTTAAAGATTGTAAGTTTAAATATCAATAGACTTATTAAATCACTTAGTTAGTATGCTTATTAACTCTATTAATCTACTAAAACAAATCAAATGATAAGCTAATTTTACACTGTTATAATATTATCCCAACATCCAAATAGCGAAGTATATTAATGGAATTCACCCAGCAAAATGCTAATCAAAACACCATTATTTCATTCGACGATTTAACAATTACGCTCTACCACTCAAAGTTAAGCCCGCCTTGCTTTATTTCTTCGAATGAATCAAAGGAGCTTCCGTCTTTAAAGATTACTGAAATTGATAAAGAATTTCTATTTCCACTTTTATCAAAAGAGTCAATTGACTTATTGATAATTGGAACTGGAAGTAGTCCAGTTTTTCTATCGCCGAAACAGCAAATTTCACTATCAGAGATTGGACTTGGTGTTGAGTGTATGAACAACGTCTCTGCATGCTCAAGTTTTAATTTATTACTTGGGGATTTGAGGAAAGTTGGTTTATTAATTTTATGATTTCTTACATCTATAAAATAACAAAGAGTTTTTACAAGTTTTTTAAAATTGATACGCCTCTATTAATCTTGATTATTTTACTTGCCTCTCTTGGCTTACTAATTCTTTATAGTAGCTCTGGTGGCTCTTTAAACTTAGTATATCGTCAATTAGTCCACCTAGGCTTAGCTACATCCGTTATGCTAGTAATTGCTCAAATTCCTCCAATTATTATGCTTAGATCCGCTCCCATTCTGATGATTTTAGGCATTTTTCTATTAATATCTGTACTTTTTTTTGGAAGCTCTGGAGGAGGAGCTCAGAGATGGCTAGATTTAGGGTTAGTTAGATTTCAACCCTCGGAGCTAATGAAAATTATTGTTCCGATGACAATAGCAGCAATCTTAAGCGAAAAAACTTTACCCCCTAAACCCATTCCAGTCGTAATTTCAATGGTAGCTATTGCTTTAGTGGTATTGCTCATTGCCAGGCAGCCAGATTTGGGAACCTCATTATTAATAGGTGCATCTGGAGTGTATGTTTTATTTTTTTCTGGAGTTAGAGTAATGCTATTAAGGAATAGATGGTTAAACCTGTCACTTCTTTCAAGCATACTTATTGGTTCCTTATTTTTTGCCTGGAATTATCTTTTGATATCCTATCAAAAAACAAGAATTTTAACTCTATTTAACCCAGAGTCAGACCCATTAGGCTCGGGATATCATATCATTCAATCAAAAATTGCCATTGGGTCTGGAGGCCTAACTGGAAAAGGCATTACAAAAGGCTCTCAATCACAACTTGACTTTGTTCCAGAGCAGTCCACTGATTTTATTTTTTCAGTTTTAGCTGAAGAACTTGGATTTCTTGGATTTTTATTGTTAATAACAATCTACTCACTCATAATTTACCGCTGCTTCAGCTTATCACTAAAATGTGAGGATAACTTTTCAAGATTGTTAGGCTCGAGCCTCACATTTGTATTTTTTACCTATATTTTTGTTAATATAGGAATGGTTTCAGGCCTTCTTCCAGTTGTTGGGGTTCCTCTTCCTCTAATAAGCTATGGAGGCTCGTCACTCATAACCCTTATGGCAAGTTTTGGGATTATTATGTCAATCCACAAACATAAAAGTCCAAGGTATTTACAGTA
>CAJQTP010000037.1 GCA_905620445.1 uncultured Candidatus Thioglobus sp. | reverse complement strand
CAGATAAACTTATTAATCACTTCCTCAGAATAGTTCTTTTGATGAAAACGATCTCTAAATTTTTTCCCCTTAATTTCTGAACCAATCATACCCAAATAGCTGAAGTTATTTTGAGTAATCATTTTTTCACAAATCTCGAAATCAATTTGATGACTGTATGTAATTACTAGGCAATAACTACTATCTGGTAAGTCTGGAATAGACTGAACAAAATCATCACAAATAATATCTATTTGAGATGTATCTCCTTGATATTTATCAAATTGCTCAGCTCTATCATCGACCCAATAAATCTTAATAGGTAGATTAATTAAAATTGGCATCAGAGCTCTTGAAATATGCCCAGCTCCAAATACTACTACTGGCTGCACTTCGCTAGTCAAGACTTTTTCAAAGCAGATTTCAGTTGCAGAGCCTGACTTATTTTCAAATTGCACTATAGTAGGACTATCAGCGAACAACAACAGATCTTTAGCGCTTTTATTAATCAAACTAGACAGCTCTTCATCATCTAGGGATGGCCTAGAATCTCCATTTAAATATACAAATTTTTTACTGCTATATTCAGTTTCAGCATTATTATCTACAATTGTTGCGACTACAAAATCTTCCTTGTTATGGAGTAAGTTTGACACTTTATCGATCCATGAATTTGTTGAGTCAGACTGGATAAAACTTTCAAACATGACCTTCACATAACCCCCACAGCACTGTCCAAGTGAGGCGCCAAGAGGATATTTTTTTAAATAAATACTATTAGAATTGAGGCTTAACAATTCTTCAGCAAAAGATAAGGCTTTAAATTCTAAATTACCGCCGCCAATACTTCCAAAGACTGACTCACCCCCTGAGAAGACAATCTTATCTCCATTTGAGCAAGGGGTTGAACCCTTAGTTGAAATAATTGTTAACAACACAAAGCCATTATTCAAAGCAATTGCCGTTTTAACTGGCTTCAACCAACTATTCATAATCAATTACTTAAGGTTCTTATTGAGATTAAAGAATACTTGCTCAAAACTCGCAGGAGCATTAAGACCAGTTTTTATATTATTATCTGCATTGTAAATAGCATTTTTTATCGCAAGCCATGCAGATATTGCAAGCATCAGAGGGGGCTCTCCAACTGCTTTAGATTTATGAATTGTGTTTTCATGATTAGAAATATTTGGCTTAATTTTAACTTCAAAATGCTCAGGTGTATCGCCGATCGCAGGAATCTTATAGGTAGAGGCGCCTGTAGTTAAAAGTGCTCCTGAATCACTCCACTTTAGCTCTTCAGAGCAGAGCCAACCCATTCCTTGTATATATCCACCAACTATTTGACCCATATCAATTGCAGGGTTAAGAGAGGCTCCAACGTCATGCAGAATATCGACTGCCAAAAGTTTGTACTCGCCCGTCAGGCAGTCAACTATAACTTCACTTACGCAGGCTCCATAAGAGTAGTAGTAAAAAGGGTTGCCTTTTTGCTTAATGGCATCAAAAAATATTTTTGGTGTCTTATAGAAGCCATTACTAAATAGTTCAACACGGTTCAGGTACGCAAGTGAAACAAACTCGTTGAATGGTATCTTTTTATTTGCCACAATAACCATTGAGTCTTGAAACCGAACATCTTCTTTGCTTGAAGAAAAATGACTTACTGCAAATTCAGTTAAATTTTTCTTGATCCTGAGGCATGCTTCTCTTGCTGCCATTCCATTTAAATCAGAACCTGAAGAGGCAGCTGTAGGAGAGGTATTTGGTACTTTTGCTGTGGATGTTGCGGAGACCTTAACGCGACCTATATCAACACCAAATTCATTAGCAACCACTTGGGCAACTTTAATAAATAATCCCTGGCCCATTTCTGTGCCGCCATGATTTAAGTGGATACTGCCATCTCTATAGATACTAACCAACGCGCCCGCTTGATTTAATAACTGAGTTGTAAATGAGATTCCAAATTTCACAGGCGAAAAAGCCAATCCTTTCTTTAAATACTTGTTCTCTTTATTAAACTGAGAAATATTTTTTCTTCGAATTAAATAATTGCTATCTTCAATAAGCTCACTGGAGAGTTCATTAATAATATTGTCTTCAATGACTTGGTCATACGGAGTAATATTTTTTGTATTTTTTTGATAGTAATTGAGTTTTCTAATTTCTATAGCATCTACACCAATACTAGTAGCTATTTCTTCAATAATGTTTTCAATAGCGAGCATACCTTGAGGGCCGCCAAATCCTCTAAATGCTGTATTTGATGCGGTATTTGTTTTACACAAAAAGCCTGTAAAAGTTGCATTTGGAATGTAATAAGTGTTGTCTGCATGAAATAATGCTCGAGAAACAATGGCTTTTGATAAATCAAGTGAGTACCCGCATCTTGCAGCAAGGTCAATCTTAACACCTTGAATTAAGCCCTCATTACTATAACCAACCTCATAATTTGCAACAAAGTCATGTCGCTTTCCAGTTAATAACATGTCGTCTCTTCGAGACAGTCTTGACTTTACTGGTCGAGCACATTGTTGAGCAAATATTGCACAAATACATGCCAGCTGTGAGGAGTCAGTTTCTTTTCCTCCAAAGCCGCCGCCCATTCTTCTTGTAATAACTTCAATCGCATTTTGAGGAACATCTAAAACATGTGCCACTAAGTGCTGAACTTCGGTTGGATTTTGAGTCGATGAATGAATCACCATTTCGTTGTCTTCTGTTGGAATCGCCATAGCCACCTGGCCTTCAAGATAGTAATGCTCTTGACCGCCAATCGAAAGATTTCCCGTTAGTTTATTTTGTGCTGAATTGATAGCTTTAGAAGGGTCACCAGTACTTACAACCAATGGCTCATCAAGAAAACTTTTTTTAGTCATCGCTTGATCAATAGTCACGATAGCCTCAAGCTCTTTAATATCAGAGCTAACTAATGCCGCGGCCCTTCTTGCATTTTCATGGCTATCAGCAAGAACAGCAGCAATCGCTTGGCCAAAAAATAAAACCTCATTTACTGCTAGAATTGGCTCGTCATGAACGATTGCTCCAATGTGCAAATGCTTAATATCTTTTGCAAGGAGAATGCTGTGGACACCTTCAGATTTTTTAGCACTCTTAATATCAATACTATTAATTTTTCCATAGGCCACATTACTTAATGCAAACGCGACATGAAGAGTGCCATTTGGCTCAGGCATATCATCAATATATTTAGCGCTTCCCTGAACATGCATATGCGCGCTATCATGGGCAATAGGAAGACCAATCGGGCTATTAGGTTTATCTAAATTTTTATTAGTCTTATTAATTTTCGGATACTCCTATAATTTGCTCGCAACAGAGTAATGAGCAAGATTCTCTAAAGGCAATCCCTTTAATATCAGTAATGATTTTTTAACTAAATTTGCAGTAACTCTCAAACGATATTCAGAAGAGGCTCTGACATCAGAGAATGGTGAAAATTCACTTTTTAATGCGTTATATGAGGCAGCCACTATTTCATCATTGTTCCAATTCTCAAGCATAACCTTTTCAAGTTCAATTGCTCTTTGAGGTATCCCTGACATGCCGCCTAATGCAATTTTTACTGATTCTGGATGAGAGCCCTTAGTTGTAACTTTGAGAGCCATACAGACTGCAGAAATATCATCTTCATACCGCTTTGAAATCTTATGAGTAATTAGCCTTTCGTTGTCATTTGGCTTTGGAACTATTATGCTCTCAATAAATTCTGACTCATCTAGAGAGGTTTTTTTGTAACTTATAAAAAATTCTTCAAGATTAATAATACGAACTTTTGAGCCTTTTCTCAATTTTAGTTTTGCATCTAATGCGATTAAAACTGGAGGCATGTCTCCTATAGGGGAGGCATTGGCGATATTTCCGCCAATAGTAGCCCAATTTTTTATTGGAAGTGACGCAAAGCGCTGTAAAAATGAATCCAGATCTGGCCAGTAACCAATCAAAATAGAGGCGGCATCTTCATAACTAACTGCGGCTCCAATTTCTAGATCAGCCCCATTGTCACTGATACTCTTTAATTCGGGCACTCGATTAACACTAACCAAGTGTGGAAACTCTTTCATTGACTGAGTAATTTCAAGATTTAAATCGGTGCCAGCAGCAACAATTTTTGCAGAAGAGTTATTACTTAATACTTTGGATAGCTCTTCTAAATTACTGGGCGCGTCATAATTAATGATTTTTTCGCCCTTGGCAAAACTAACACTTATGTTTTTGGGATCACTTAACTTAACGAGCGCTTCTTTAAGTTGTTTTTGATTTTTCTTATAAAAGTCTAGAGGCTCTTTATTTTTTTTATTTATTGCTAAGAAAGCAGCTGAAATTATTGGCTTATATCCAGTACATCTGCACAAATTGCCTGACAAGGCCTCGTTAATCTTAGCTAAATTAGTTTTATTCTCGTTGTGATATAGGGCAAATAACGACATGACAAATCCAGGCGTACAAAAACCACATTGTGAGCCATTTTCTAAAACCATTGCATTTTGAACTGGATGCAGCCTATCACCCTCAGCCAACCCTTCGACAGTTACTAAGTGCTTTCCAATTAAACTATAGGCTAAGGCAATACATGTATTTATACTTTTATATTTAATTTCAGTAGTTTTATTATTAGCAACCAGCTCTCCAACAACAGCAGTACAAGCGCCGCAATCTCCAGAAGCGCAGCCTTCCTTGCTTCCAACTAATTGATTGCTTCTAAGCCACTCAAGCACAGTCATATTGGGATTAATTTCACCAAGATCAACAGAACTAAAGTTTTGATTAAGTAAAAATCTCACTAACTACCTCGGTAGGTTGAATAACTAAATGGAGATATTAGTAAGGGAACGTGATAATTCTCATCTTTATTTGAAATGTAAAAACGAATGACTACGTCTTTTAGAAAGGGGCAGTTGATTTTTTTAGCTTCATAATAGCTATCAATTGAAAATTCAATCTCATAGCAACCCTCTTGAAAATTATCTTCTGATAATAAAGGCTCATCACACCTGCCATCTTTATTAGTTTGAGTGGACATAATGTGCTCTGAATTAGAGCCCACTCTTCTATATAAATTTATACTCACCATTTCAGCTGGAGTGCCTAAAGTTGTATCTAGTATGTGTGTTGTAAGCTTTCCCATAATTCTTCCTTATTTTTTATAAGCTCTCTGACCTAGGATGTAGACCTCATCAATTAGTCTATCATCTCCCAAAGTCATTAAATTAAATAATATGTCGCTAATGCTTGAAGCAGTTTTCATTTTTTGGCTGATTAATTCTGTAGCATTTAAATCAATAACAATAAAATCAGCCTCTTTTTTAACTTCAAAATTACCGATTCTATCGTCTAAATTTAACACCTTTGCAGCTGCCAAAGTTGTTAGATAAAAGGCTTTTATTGGATCTAAACTATAGTCATTAAGCCGGCATATTTTATAAGCTTCGTTCATAACCTTAAACATTGAAAAGCTATCTCCTCCGCCCACATCTGAGGCAAGCGCTGTATCTATACCAAAGCTCTCTAACTTATCTAGGCGAAACAAGCCGCTACCTAAGAAAAGATTAGAGGTTGGACATAAAGAGACTTTTGAGCCTGTTTCAGACATCCGCAAATACTCTTCATCAGTATTGTAAATACAGTGGCCAAAAACTGAGTTACTCCCTGTAAGGCCATGGTCATGGTAGACATCAAAATAGTTATTTGATTCCGGAAATAACTCGTTGACCCATTCAATTTCTTTGTCATTTTCATTAAGATGTGTTTGAAGGAGCACCCCTTTAGAATCACCATTATTAGGATATTCATTTAGTAGTTTTGCAGCTTCAGTAAGCTGCTCAGTAGTTGATGTAGGAGCAAATCTAGGAGTAACCGCATAGCTTAGACGGCCTTTATTATGCCACTTTTCTATTAGTTCTTTAGAGTCGTTATAACTGTCTTCAGGCGAGTCACAAAGGGCTTTAGGGGCATTTCTATCCATCATAACTTTGCCGGCCACCATTCGAAGATTTCTTTTTTCAGCCGCTGCAAAAAATACATCAACAGACTGTTTGTGAGAAGTGCAAAAAGTCATTGCAGTAGTCGTCCCATTTTTAACTATCTCATCAAGGAATAGCTCGGCAACTTGGCTTGCATAGTCTGAGTCTATAAATTTTTGTTCTTCGACAAAGGTATATTTTTTTAGCCATTCTAATAAACTTGTCCCAAAAGATGCTATAACTTTGTATTGGGGATAATGGACATGCGTATCAATAAAGCCAGGCATTATTAAGCCATCTTTAAAGTGAGTTAATGATTCTGATTGAGGCCACTTAGAAGCAAGACTTATGTATTCGCCCACTTCAATAATGCATCCTGATTTAGTATCTACAACCATAAGGCCATCTTTAATATAGATTGGCTCTAATTTTCCATTACTTTCAATGCAGTGGTATATGGAGCCACGATAAAAATTGTTCTTACTCATTAGTCTGCCTCAATCCAAATTCGAAGCTTTCCCCTTTCATCATCTGTCATATTTGTACTATTAACTAAAGGCATTGCTTTAGACAAAACTGCTTGTTGATATATTTGTGCCTTATGAGCAATAATCTTTTTGGTTGTATCTAGCATGATGCCATTAGGGGCTACTGTAAAAGCCATATTAGTTGGATTTGCAGCGTGACAACTCACACAGTGTTTTTCGATTATGACTTGCGCTTGCTCAACAGTAACAATCTCTTGGTTTTGATCTTGAACTTTGCTATGAGTTGGCGCCAAAGCATAAATGAGCGCAAACGTTGAAAGAACTATAATCGCAATTAGACTATTCTTAGCTTTACCAACTCCTCTTAGATTAAAGTAATGACGAATCATCACCAAAATTCCAATAACAGCCATTAATATCAACCAACCATAATCTCCACTATAAATTGAAGGGTAATGTCCACTTATCATCATAAATAAAACTGGCAGGGTAAAGTAATTGTTATGGCGAGAGCGAAGATAGCCAATTTTTCCAAGTTCTAAACTAACCTCGGTAGAGTTTTCACACGCATCAACTAATTTTTTTTGAACTGGAATAATAACAAAGAAAACATTGGCAACCATTACGGTTCCAATCATTGAGCCAATTTGCATATAAACTGCTTTAGGATTAAAAATATTGCTATAAAAATAAGCAAAAAATGCAATTACTATAAAAATAATAGTTATAAAAATTGCTGATTTAGTAACCAACTTTGACTTACACAAAAGATCATAGATAAGCCAAAAAAGCAATAATCCTAAGAGGCTTAAGCCAACAGCATATGAAGCTGATAAAGAGCTATCGGAACTTAGTAATCGGGAGCTCGCATTAAAATAATACACAACTGAAAGCAGTGAAATTCCAGAAAGCCAAGTAACATATGCCTCCCACTTAAACCAATGCAAAGGCTCTGGGAGGGCTTGTGGATATTTCTTATATTTTTCTAAGTGATAAAATCCACCACCATGAACCGCCCATAAGTTTCCCGCTATCTCATCTCTATTATTTAATCGATCAAGTTTATTTTCAAGCCAATTAAAATAAAAGGAAGCCCCAATCCAAGCTATACCTGCAATTATATGGAGTAATTTCAAAGCCAAACCTAACCAGACCAATAGATATATTTGCATCATAAGCTTAACTCTAAAGATATATCAATATTATCAATAGACTTGACAATACATTGTTCAATTGTATCGACGTCTATATTATTTTTTCTATCCAAAACAATGAACTCAGAATTATCATTCATGCTAATTAATGGAAAATGCCAAACTCCACGAGAATAACTAATACCTTGATCACCATCAGTAATAAAAGCCTTAATATTTTCAATTACAAGCTCTTCAGATGGAGGAGCAACAACAACTATAAAAGGCGTATTATTTTTTGGAATAAATGTCTGACTAAAAAAAGGGTGATTTTCGAGCATGGTAATTTGAAGAGGAAACTGTCTCTTCTTAGCAACAAAAATATGGACACTTGTTTCGCCCCCCTCTTCTTTAGTATCTAGTTTAACAACATCAGGAAACTTAGATGCAAAACCATCATTAATTACAATAGACTCTTTATTTTTAATGCTAACTACCTCACCAAACAGTTGGAAACTTTCTGCAGTGAGGGCTTTAGGAGTAAGTTTTAAAGTATTCATATTTAGATAAATTTTCCAATAAGTTTTAATCTAGCAATACCGCCATCTGGGTATATATCAATGCGTATATGTGTAAACACATCATTATGCAGTATGTCCGAACCTTTAAAAACATGCATTTGGTTTATCCTTAGTTTCTTTCCCTCAATAATTTTTTTCCAATTCTTACTATTTTCCTTTAAAGTTTTGTCATCTTCGCCTAGTGAATTGGAGGTTGATATTGAAAAAGTATCTGGAAAATTGCCTTTAAAAAATTTCGTATCAACTACAATTTCCTCAGCGGTCGCAGGCTTAGAAAGTGCAATAATTCCCCAATCATTCCCAGGCTTTCTTCTTCGCCTTGTTTCCCAGCCATCAGCCATACTTAAGGGCTCATGCTTTTCTAAAACATTACTTAAGCTTCCAAAGTGTTCATCATTAGCAAAGATCGCCTTAGCGCCGCTTTCCTTAGATATTACGTTCGTACCATTAATTTTATATTGCCTCTCATTAACCCATTCCTCGCCGTAAGCTCTGAAGCGAGCAATCCCGCCATCTGGAAGTAATGTAATTTTTAGATGCGTAAGTGGCTTTGATGAAGCACTAGTAAATAAATTTTTTGAATCACCCTCTAGGGCTTCTTTAGTAATAAGATCAAACCATTCTGTAACTGCAGTGCCATCAACAACTAAATCATCAGTAGTGCCTCCTGGTACAGAGCATCCTTGAACTGAAATTCCGGGTGCAAAATTTCCAGTAAAGTGAGTTGTATCAATATTAAAGTTATTAATAATAGATTCAGCGCCTAACCTAACAAAACAAAAGTCATTTTTTCCATCACGCCTTCTTCGGCTCTCCCAGCCATCCATCCACTTACCATTTATATCATATTTATCCTCAATCCAAACAGGATCACTTGATTGAAGCATGCGGCCTGAGTCTGCAAAAAATTCATCACTACAATAAATTACTTTAGTGCCGAAGCTAGAACTGGCAACATCAATCTGGTTATCAAATTTCATAAATCTCCTTAATTCTAAGCCAAGCTATTTTATTAATCTCATCTAAAGCATTTGACCTTTCCTGGTTTCTTGAATTCTCTTTTCGCTCTTTAAACTGAAAAATGACCTCAGATTTATTTTTTTCTTTAACTGCCATAATAAAAGGGAAATCAAATTTAGCAAAGTATTCCTTATTGAGCGATTCAAAAAGCTCAATTTCAGAGTCAGAGCAATCACTTAGTCCAGCAGATTTCTGCTCAGTAGTTGAGAAATCAGTTAGTTCATTATTTTGGGCTTTTTTGCCTGCTAAGGTTGGATGTGCAACTATCAAGTTATCCTGCAAGTCACTTTCTGCATCAAGCATAATATTTGAAAGCAGTTCATGAAATTTTTCTAAACTATTGTATTTTTCATCGGCCAAAACTAAAGGCAACGATTTTTCTACAAACCATGGGGAGTGTTCATACAAGTTTTCAAAAGTTTCTAAAAAAGCCTTTGAAGATTGCTGCGCTAAATTTCCAGGTAATTTCATCTTTCGCCCATCTTAAAAGTTTTTATACCAATGGTCAGCAATTTCCCTGCGCGAACAAAGCCAAACATTATCAAAAGTTTTAACATACTTTAAAAACCTTCTCATAGCCATAATTCTTCCAGGGCGTCCTAATATTCTCGCATGCATTCCAACCGACATCATCTTGGGGTGTGTCTTGCCTTCTTCATATAGAGCGTCAAAACTATCTTTTAAATAATTAAAAAACTGATCACCAGAATTAAACCCCTGAGGTGAGGCGAACCTCATGTCATTTGCATCAAGAGTGTAAGGAATAATTAAATGCTTATTTTCGGCGCCAAACTCATTTGACCAGTAAGGCAAATCATCATCATATGTGTCACTATCATAAAGAAAGCCTCCCTCTTCCACTATCAGCCTTCTTGTATTTGGACTATTTCTTCCGGTATACCAACCTTCCGGCCTTTTTCCTAAGTATTCTGTCAAAACTGAAATGCAGTCTTTTATATGCTCTCGCTCTGTCTTTTCATCTACAAATTGATAGTCTATCCACCTAAATCCATGTGCACAAATATCGTAATTATGTTCCACCAAATAATCTGCAAGTTCGCGATTACGAGCGATTGCAAGGGCTACTGCAAAAATAGTTACTGGGACTTCAAATTCTTTAAAAAGGCGCAATACTCTCCAAACACCTGCTCTAGAGCCGTACTCATAGATAGACTCCATGCTCATATGCCTTGCGCCTTCATAAGCCTGAGCGCCTACTATCTCAGAAAGGAACGATTCTGATGCGTTGTCTCCATGCAAAATTGAGTTTTCTGCGCCTTCTTCATAATTCAACACAAATTGAACAGCAATACGGGCTTTATTTGGCCATTTGGGATGAACTGGATCCTTACCATAGCCCACCATATTTCGAGGATAGCTCTTAAGACTTTGAATGATTTTCTTATTCATAATAATTTCTAACTAAATATATGACTATAACTATTATTTTTAATCGCTTTATCATTGAAATTAAGCGATTGGACGCAATGGTCTAGATGTATATTGATTGACTCAGAAGCTTTTTTAAGATCATTACTTTTTATTGCTTCTACTAAATCATAGTGCTCCGAGAATGAACAGAAGCTTGACTTTGGGTCTGAATAAACAGAGGCAGCAAGAGTACTAAGAGGAATAAGAGGCCTTAAACTATCGACGATAAATTTGTTGTCACATAGTTCAGCCAAAGTAAGATGGAAATCACAAGACATTCGAGTTAATTCTTCATGCTCTAAATTATGATGGAGTTTCTGCTCATTAATTATAAGTGAATCAATATCTGAAAGATCTAACGTGTTTTTCTGATGCTTGTCAACAAGTATCATAATCACGCCATTTTCTATCGCCTTTCTAGCTTCATAAATCTGCTTAGTCTCAGCTTCGGTTGGGTAAGCAACACTCACCCCTTGGTTTTTCTTATATATCAAAAGGCCTGAATCAACTAGTTTATCAAAGCCCTGCCTAACAACCGAACGACTATAGCCAAACTCTTCTTGGAAAGATATTTCTGAAAGCTTTACTCCAGGTTTAAGCCTATTCTTTAGTATTGCCTCAAAAACTAGATTCACTACCTCTTCTGGATTTTGTTTAATTGTTGTACTCATAGTTCAATATTTAAATGATTGTTTAATTATATGCGTAATTTTGTTAACAATTATTGTAAACAATTATTCTTTAACATTAATATTTTTATCATTAAATTTAAAAATAATTAATTGTACTTGTATATACAAGTATACTTAAACAATATAGTCATTTATTAAAGCTATATAAAAAAGATCAAAAATACATTGAAATTTTTTTTTGACAAAGAACATCATCGAGAATAGAATATTAACAACTTGAGATTTTATTTCTATATACTTTTAATATAAAGCTTGAGTTAACAACAAAGATATTTTTAGGCTATCTTTTTTTAATGATGGTTTTTGTTCTATTGAAATTTAAGATTAATAACTAAGGAGAAGTACACAATGAAAAACACGAAACATTCACATTTTGGCGGAATAATTAAAAAATCTGCCCTAGCGATAATCGCTACTGCAGTTGTCCTGACGACATCAATTGCACAAGCTGAAATTAAGCCTGCTGTAGTTTATGATACTGCTGGTAAAAATGACAAGTCTTTTAATGAAGCAGTATTTAACGGTATTACAAAATTCATGAATGATACTGGTATTGCTGTTACTGAGCTTGAGCCAACGAATGAAGCCATGATGGAACAAAGCCTTAAGAAGTTTGCACAGCGTGGCTATAGCCCAGTTGTTGCTGTAGGTTTTACTATGGCGAATGCTGTTGCTGCAGCTGCTGCAGAATATCCTGATACTCAGTTCACTATTATTGATGGTGTTGTAGATGCTCCAAATGTTCAAAATGTTGTATTTAAAGAACACGAAGGATCTTTCCTAGTCGGTGTTATGGCTGCTATGGCTTCAAGCACTGGTACTGTAGGTTTTGTTGGTGGAATGGATATTCCATTAATTAGCCGTTTTGAGTGTGGATACAAACAAGGTGTCGCACATCAAGATAGCTCTATGAATGTTCTGGCTCAAATGACTGGTTCAACTCCTGCTGCATGGGGTAACCCATCTAAGGGTGGCGAAATTACTCGCAACCAAGTTGAAAATGGTGCTGATGTAGTATTTGCTGCTGCTGGCGGAACTGGAATGGGTGTTTACCAAACTGCTGCTGATATGGGTGTTTTAGCAATTGGTGTAGACTCTAACCAAAACTATATTCAGCCTGGAACAATGCTAACTTCTATGTATAAGAAAGTTGGTCTTGCTGCTTACCAAAGTTTTGAAGCTGCTATGAATGGGACTTGGTCTGCTGGTTTCACTGTTAATGGTGTTGCAGAAGACGGTGTTGGTGCTGCTATGGATGAGTACAACGCTGATTTAGTTTCTGCGGAAATGATGGCAAGTGTTGAAGCTGCAAGAGCAGGAATTGTTGATGGCTCTATCGTAGTTCATGACTACATGAGTGATAATACCTGCCCTTTATAGTAAGCAGTTTTTATCCTTAAAAACATCCGGCTTTAGGGCCGGATGTTTTTTTTTAACTTTTAATATATAGTTTTTTAATAAAACTATATATTAAAGTTTGAAATTCATACAACTATAATAAAAAGATAACTCTTGGTTTAAAAAATTTTATGGCTAAGTCAAATATTGCAATTGAACTTATAAATGTAGACAAGCACTTTGGCGCTGTCCATGCAAATGATAAGGTCAACTTGAGTGTCGAGTCTGGAACAATACACGGTATTGTTGGAGAAAATGGTGCTGGAAAATCGACTTTAATGAGTATTCTTTATGGATTTTATCAAGCCGACTCTGGCCAAATTAAAGTTTTTGATAAGGACTTTAGGGCTACCAGTTCTCGCCAATCAATCGAAGCTGGTATTGGCATGGTTCACCAACACTTTATGCTGGTAGATAATTTTACCGTTCTAGAAAATGTCATACTTGGTAGTGAAGGTGGCGCATTAATTACACAAAGCCTAGCAAATGCCCGAATTGAGCTAACAAGACTCGCTAAAGAATATGGGTTAGAAGTTGAGTTAGATATTGCTGTAGAGGAGCTTTCTGTTGGAATGCAGCAACGCGTTGAAATCTTAAAAGGCCTTTATAAAGGCGCAAGAGTTTTGATACTTGATGAACCAACTGGAGTTCTAACTCCTCAAGAATCTGATGAGCTGTTTCGAATCTTTGAAGCGCTAAAAAATCAAGGTGTTACTATTATACTAATAACACATAAGCTTCGTGAAATTATGAACATTACAGATCATGTATCTGTAATGCGTGCAGGAAAAATGGTTGCGCATCGCGAGACAAGTAAAACCAATCCTGAGGAGCTAGCAGAACTAATGATTGGCAGAAAAGTTCTACTTAATATTAAAAAATCTAAAGCAAAAAGTGGCAAAGCCCTTCTAATAGCTAAAAATCTTGAAATACTTAATGAACAGGGCCTAAAGCGTGTCACAGAAGTTAACTTTGAAGCTCGCTCTGGTGAAATTCTTGGTATTGCAGGGGTCACTGGAAATGGTCAAGGCTCACTCTTAAAGGCTCTAGCTGGAATACTTCCATTATCTAAAGGCAGTATTGAAATCATGGGTCAAACTATCACTCCAGAAATTCACCTTAATCCAAAACAATTACGAGAACTTGGTGTCGCCCATGTCCCTGAAGATCGTCAAAAAATGGGTATGATTGCAGAATTTAGTGCAAGTGAAACAGCGCTCTTAGGATACCACAATGATAAAGAAATTAACCAAGGCGTCTGGCTAAAAAGATCATCAGTTAAGACGAACTGCGAATCCCTAATGCAAGCGTTTGATGTTCGTCCAAGCAATCCAAATTTATTGTCATCTAATTTTTCAGGCGGTAATCAGCAGAAACTTATTTTAGCGAGAGAATTTGAACGTGACCCAGAGGTATTAATTATTGGCCAACCTACTCGCGGAGTAGATATTGGTGCAATAGAATTTATTAGAAAGCGAATTATAGAAATGAGAGACGCTGGAAAGGCTATCATTTTAATTTCTGTTGAGCTTGAAGAAATTATGTCACTCAGCGACCGAATCATAGTTATGTGTGATGGTGAAATTACCGGCACAGTGGATGCTAAAGATGCCAATGAGGCGACTCTTGGAATGATGATGGCTAACGCCCTTCAACCACAAGATGAACCAAAAGGAGTAAAGCTATGACTCGCGACAGAAGGTTATCTTGGATAAATGGTTTATTACTTCCTCTGTTTAATGTTTTAACAGCATTTATTGCTACTGGGATTGTATTTCTATTTATAGGTGTTGATCCAATAGAAGCTACAAAAATATTACTCTACGGCGCTCTTGGATATGATGAAGGACTTGGGTACACACTCTATTACGCAACAAACTTTGTCTTTACTGGTTTGGCAGTTGCTGTTGCTTTCCATGCAGGTTTATTTAATATTGGTGGTGAAGGTCAAGCATATGTTGGTGGCCTTGGTATTGCTTTAGTTGCCTTATATATCAATCCTGCCATGAGTTCTTGGATTGTCATCCCACTGGCGATATCTGGTGGGCTATTGTTTGGAGCTTTATGGGCCATCATCCCAGCTTATTTACAAGCCTATCGAGGAAGTCATATTGTTATAACGACTATTATGTTTAATTTCCTGGCCTCTGCATTAATGGTTTATGTATTAGTAAATGTTCTTCGTGAGGTTGGAGAAATGTCACCAGAGAGTGGGGATTTTATAAAAGTCTCTTGGCTTCCATTTGTGCATGATGTTTTCGCAAGCTTTGGTTATAAAATTGCAAGGTCGCCACTTAATTTATCCATTCTTGTGGCTTTATTTTTCTCTGCTGCAGTCTGGTTCTTCTTATGGCACACTCGATGGGGTTTTGCCATTCGTGCCGCAGGAAAAAGTAATGAGGCTGCAATCTATAGTGGTATTAATCCAAAAAAAATTATTGTTGTAACAATGTGTATCTCCGGAGCATTAGCGGGATTAGTTGGGATAAATGAACTGATGGGAGTTCAGCATCGTTTATTTTTAAATTTTAATTATGGTTATGGCTTTGGAGGTATTGCAGTTGCGCTAATGGGTAGAAATCATCCTATTGGAATTCTTATTGCAGCATTTTTATTTGGAATACTTTATCAGGGTGGTGCAGAATTAGATTTTGAATTACAAAATGTTTCAAGAGACATAGTTGTCGTTATGCAAGGCCTGGTTATTTTATTTTGTGGTGGCTTAGAGTATTTATATAGACCTGTTTTAATTCGCTTTTTAGCGCCGATAAAGGAGTCCAAATGAGTGATTTCTTTTTAACTTCTGTATTGACATTAGATGCCTCAGTAAGGGTTTGTGTGCCTCTTATTTTCGCAGCAATGGCGGGGTTATTTGCCGAGCGATCTGGAGTAGTTGATATTGGTCTTGAAGGGAAACTCCTGATGTCAGCTTTTGTTGCCGCAAGTGCTGCCTCTGTATTTGGCTCACCATGGCTTGGATTAATTGCAGGAATGTTTGCATCAGCTGTTCTAGCAATGATTCATGGCTTTGCATCGATAACGTACAAGGGGAATCAAATTGTTAGTGGAGTTGCTATTAATATCCTAGCATCAGGACTGACTATGATTTTAACTTTGGCTTGGTTTAAGAGAGGCGGCATCACCCCAACCCTTCAAGGTGAGGAGAGGTTTCTATCTATTACGCTTCCTGGAGTAGATATTATTGATCACATTCCAATATTAGGGGTTATTTATAGAGAGCTCATTAGTGGTCACAACATCCTAGTCTATTTAGCTTTTGCAATCGTGCCAGTAGTTTGGTGGGTTGTTTATAGGACCCGATTTGGCCTTCGCTTAAGAGCTGTAGGGGAAAACCCTAAAGCGGTTGATACAGCAGGATTATCTGTTGAGGGTCTTCGTTATAGAGCATTATTAATTGGCGGCATTTTATGTGGAATCGGCGGCGCTTATCTTTCAACAGCTTATAACGCCCAGTTTACTAAAGAGATGACTGCTGGTGGTGGATTTATTGCTTTAGCAGCTTTAATCTTTGGCAAGTGGCATCCTTATAAAGTTTTAGCTGCTTGTTTCTTGTTTGCATTTTTACAAGCTTTAGCGATTCGACTGCAAGGCGTAATTATTCCTGGAGTTGGTGAAATTCCTGTTCAATTAATTGATGCGACACCTTACATTTTAACTATTATTTTACTTGCAGGATTTATTGGAAAAGCGGTCCCTCCAAAAGCATCCGCACAGCCATATATCAAGGAATTATAAACATGAGCGAAGAAAACTATATTGCAGCAACAAAAAAAGCCATGAGCAAGGCATATGTTCCCTATTCTAATTACCCAGTAGGCGTTTTAATTGTTACAGATAATGGAAATACATATACTGGCTGTAATGTTGAAAATGCCAGCTACCCTCTTGGAAATTGCGCTGAAGCTTCTGCTATTGCATCAATGGTAATGGGCGGAGAAAAGAAGATAAAACATATCTATGTAATGACCAAAAATGATGAAGGCGGCATACCATGTGGTGGCTGTAGGCAGCGTATAAGAGAATTTTCTGATTCAAATACAGAGGTTTTTATGTGCTCTAAAGATGGAGTCCAGGGTCGCGTTAATCTTTCTGAATTGTTACCCAATTCTTTTGGGCCGGAGCATCTGTAATGAGTCAAGTTGATGATTGTGTTGGCATTATAAATCAAACAATCAATGGCTTTAAGCCTGATGTTGGGCTTATTCTTGGATCTGGTTTAGGGCAGTTTTGTGATAATGTTAAAACTATAGCTAGTATAGATTTTGGCTCACTCCCAGGCTTCCCTATTGCCGGTGTTGGTGGTCACGCTGGAAGACTTTTATTTGGTCAAGTTGAAGATACCAATGTTGTTGTAATGCAAGGTCGAGCTCACTATTATGAGAATGGAAGAGCAGACATAATGACTGTTGCCATTCAGACACTTAGTGCAATTGGATGTAAAAGCTTAGTGTTAACTAATGCTGCCGGAAGTTTAGTTAAAGAAGCGTCGCCAGGAAGCGTTATGCTTATAACAGACCATATTAATATGACAGGAGTCTCTCCTCTATTTGGCGCTGAAAGTAATAAGCGCTTTGTAGATATGAGTGATGCCTACAATCCTGAGTTAAATGATGATATGCGCTCTTCAGCTAAAATGAACAATATAACCCTACATGAAGGAGTGTATGCGTGGTTTAGTGGACCACAATTTGAAACTCCTGCTGAAATTAAAGCTGTAAAAACCTTGGGCGCAGATGCTGTAGGAATGTCTACAGTTCCTGAAGTTATTTTAGCTCGCCATCAAGGGCTTCCACTATGCGCTCTTTCAGTTATTACAAATTATGCAGCAGGAATGAGTGAGACAAAACTAAGTCACGAACAAACAATTGCCTTTGCAAGTAAGGCTGCAGATACAGTCGAAAAAGTTTTAATTTCATATCTAAAGAGTCAGTAGATTTAACAAAGTATAAAAAAATGATTATGAATAAAAATATCACTAAAGCTCATATATCTCAAGAAGATAGTAAAGTTATCTCTTATCCAAATTTAGTTGGCTCAGAAGACTTGAAAGAAAATTCTGGTGTTACTAGAAATCCAGGAATGGACTTTAAACTTGATAAAATTTCAAATATAGCGATTAATAAAAGTGCTGTTGAGAGACGCTGTTCTAATTATGGAACGAGGCGCAGTATAAAAAAAGACAAACAAGCTGCATGGCTCCTCAAAGCAATCACCTTAATGGACTTAACCACTCTTTCTGGAGATGACACAGAAGCTCGTGTTAGGCGTCTTTGTAGTAAGGCAAAACAACCTATTAGCAACAAGCTTGAAAAGATACTTGGTGTTGAGTCTTTAAACTTAAGTGTTGCTGCTGTCTGCGTCTACCATGATATGCTTGCTTCTGCCAAAGACGCATTAAAGCCAACAGAGATAAATTTAGCTGCGGTTTCCACAGGATTTCCAGCAGGCCTCTCCCCTCTTCCATTAAGACTTCAAGAAATTGAGTATTCAGTAGACTCTGGCGCCAATGAAATTGATATAGTTATCAGTCGGAGACATGTTTTAGAAGGAAACTGGGAAGACCTTTATAAAGAAGTAAAAATGTTTCGTGAAAAGTGCGGTGATGCACATATGAAAACTATATTGGCTACGGGTGAACTTGGAAATCTTAGTAATATTGCTAAAGCTTCTCAGGTATGTATGATGGCTGGTGCTGACTTTATAAAAACATCGACTGGTAAAGAACCTACTAACGCAACCCTTCCAGTTAGCTTAGTTATGGTTCGAATGATACGTAATTTTTACAATGAAACAGGTATCCGAATTGGCTTTAAAGCTGCTGGCGGAATTAGTGACACTAAAACTGCACTTTTATATATGACAATGATCCAAGAAGAGCTTGGTCGTAGATGGTTAGAGCCAGATTTATTTCGCTTTGGAGCATCTAGCTTACTTGGCGATATTGAGCGCCAATTAGACCATTTCTCCAGCGGCTACTACTCATCATCTTATAGACATCCACTAGCATAGGACTTAGCAATGACACTTTTAAAATCATTCGAGAATCTTGATTACAGCGAAGCTCTCGAAAGTAGTAAAGAAGCGCAAGACTGGTTAGAGCTTAATGATCGACGTTTTGGTCAGCTTATTAATGGTAAATTTACATCCAATAAAGACTCCAAACTAATTCCTAGTTTAAATCCTTCCAATGGAAATTTACTAGCCAATATTGAAATTGCCAGCTCTGCACAACTGGATCTTGCAGTGGAATCTGCTAGAAAAGCACAACCTTCATGGGAATTACTCGGTGGTCATGGAAGGGCTAAAATACTTTATGCATTAGCGAGATTAATGCAAAAACATTCGAGACTAATATCTGTACTTGAAACGCTTGATAATGGAAAGCCTATTCGTGAAAGTCGTGATATTGACATCCCTCTTGCAATAAGGCATTTTTACCATCATGCAGGCTGGGCACAGCTTCAAGGTAAAGACTTTTCTAGTTATCAGTCAATAGGTGTTGTTGCTCAAATTGTTCCATGGAATTTCCCACTACTAATGCTTTCTTGGAAAATTGCTCCAGCCCTTGCAATGGGTAATACGATTGTTTTTAAAGCCGCAGAACAAACCCCAATTACTGCAATGTTCTTTGCGCACTTATGTGAACAAGCAGGTATTCCACCTGGCGTAATCAATATGATTAATGGTGATGGCAATATTGGAGCTGAACTTGCCGCACATAAAGGCGTCGATAAAGTTGCATTCACAGGCTCAACTGCTGTTGGACAATCCATCAGAAAAAGTACGGCTGGACAAGGCAAAAAACTTACTCTAGAGCTCGGCGGAAAATCTGCATTTATTGTATTTGAAGATGCGGATCTTGACGCTGCAGTTGAGGGCTTAGTTGATTCAATTTGGTTTAACCAAGGAGAGGTTTGCTGCGCAGGATCAAGATTACTAGTTCAAGCGGAAGTTGCTGAAGATCTTCACTTAAGAATTAAGGAAAGAATTAAGCAATTACGTTTAGGCTCACCCCTTGATAAGTCTATTGACTTAGGAAGTTTAGTCAGTAAAACTCAATTTAATAGAGTAAGCGAAATGGTTGAAGATGGCTTAAAGCATGGTGGAGAAATTTATCAGGCATGTGATATTGAGTCTGAAGGTAACCTCTACCCTCCTACTCTAATTACGAACATTGACTCTAGCCACCCTTTAGCCCAAGAAGAAATTTTTGGCCCTGTTTTAGTCTCCATGACCTTCAGAACTCAGTCTGAAGCAGTTGAGTTAGCTAATAATAGTCGATACGGATTAGCGGCAAGTATTTGGAGTGAAAATATAAACCGCACAATGGATGTCGCCCCTAAAATTAAAGCTGGAGTGATATGGATTAATTGTCACAATCAGTTTGATGCATCTTGTGGTTTTGGCGGCGTCAAAGAGTCTGGATTTGGGCGAGAAGGCGGAAAGGAAGGTCTTTATGAATACCTTAAACCTAAAGGTTTAAAGCCATCGAGCAAGATCACCCTTTCTAAGATTACTGAAACCGCTAAAAATGATGCCATTGATCGAACATTAAAACTTTATATTGGTGGTAAACAAGTGAGGCCAGATGGTGGGCACAGTATTGCAACTTTTAACGCTGATGGAAGTCATGCAGCTTATGTAGGCTCGGGCAACAGAAAAGATATTAGAAATGCCGTAAGTGCTGCTTCAAAAGCATCGTCTTGGGGCTCTCAAAGTGGGCATGGCAGAGCTCAAATTATTTATTTTCTTGCTGAAAATTTATCAGTACGTGAATCTGAATGGACACAACGCCTTGAAACACTTTGCGGGGTTACTAAAAAACAAGCCAAAACTGAGTTTGATGAAAGCGTAAGTCGACTCTTTAGTTATGCGGCCTGGGCTGATAAATATGATGGCGCAGTTCATAACGCTCCTTATAGAGGAATTACAATGGCACTCCCAGAGCCTATAGGTGTTCTTGCTCAAATTGCTCCAGAAGAATTGCCATTGCTTACATCAATTTCTTTAATTGCTCCAGCAATCGCTATGGGAAACCGCGTAGTGCTAGTCCCTAGTGAGCAATTTGCAAGTGTTGCCTTAGAGTTGGTTCAAATAATTGAAACATCAGATGTACCTGCTGGAGTTATTAATATAGTTAGCGGTAATAAGCGTGAGCTTGCTGAGCAAATTGCAGGCCATGCAGAAATTGATGGTACATGGTGTTGGGCTGATAAAGCCACTATAGCCTCTATTGAATCAATTAGCGCTATTGACTTAAAACGCTTATGGGTTCATGAAGATAATGATCGTGACTGGCTTGACTCTGACCAAGGGGAAAGTTTGGAATTTTTAAGAAATGCAACTGAAGTAAAAAATATTTGGACTCCCTACGGCGACTAAAATAAATATTATGAGTAAATTGTTCCTCCCTCAAGAATTAATAAGAAAAAAACGTGACGGCCTCACCCTTAATGATCCTGAAATTGGGTTTTTAGTTCAAGGAATTACTGATGGCAGTTTGACTGATGCTCAGTTAGGTGCGTTTGCAATGGCAGTTTTCAAGTGCGGCATGACTATGGATGAGCGAGTTAGCTTAACTCAACATATGATGCACTCAGGAGACACCCTTCAATGGCAAGACCTAAATTTAGATGGTCCTGTAGTAGATAAGCATTCTACCGGCGGAGTGGGAGACAAGATAAGCCTAATGCTAGCACCAATAGTTGCTGCTTGTGGAGGCTACGTGCCAATGATTTCTGGTCGCGGCTTAGGTCACACTGGCGGCACACTTGATAAATTAGAAAGCATTCCAGGATATAGCGGCACCCCTAATAATAAAAAATTTAGATTACTTGTTAAAGAAATCGGTTGCGCCATAATAGGACAAACAGCCAAACTTGCTCCAGCTGATCAGCGTTTTTATGCGACGAGGGATGTTACAGCGACAGTTGAATCTATTGACCTGATTACAGCATCAATTTTATCAAAAAAACTAGCCTCAGGGCTTGATGCTCTTGTAATGGATATCAAAACTGGTAATGGTGCATTTGCTGCAGATTATACAATGGCGCAAGAGTTAGCTCAGAGCATTGCAAATGTATCCAGCAAATCTGGTGTACCCACTAGTTGCTTAATAACAGATATGAATCAGGTTCTTGGGCATAGTGTTGGAAACGCAACTGAAGTCAAAGAGTGTATAAATTTTTTAATCAAGCCTGAAAATGCTAATCTTAGATTACTTGAACTTACCATTGAATTAGCCGCTCACATGCTGCGGCTAAGCGGCATTGAAAGAGACCTTAATGCTGCTCGACTAAAATCACAAGACGCACTAACTTCTGGCAAAGCAGCTTCGATATTTGAACGAATGATTTCTGAGCTTGGAGGTCCAAGCGATTTACTAGAAAAGTCTCACAAATACTTGGTGCCTATGCCTATTATTAAGCCTATAGTGTCTAGCTCTTCTGGTTATGTTACGGAAATGGATGTTCGCGCTATTGGACTTAGTATGATACATCTGAAAGCCGGAAGAACTAAGTCGAGCGATCCAATTGACCATGGGGTTGGTCTGAGTGATATTATTGAAATTGGTAAATGGGTAGACAAGGGCGAGGCGCTCGCTATTGCGCATACACGTAGCAAAGACCAATTAAATTACCTCCAAGAAACTGTCCCTAAAGTTATCTCGTTAAGCGATAAAAGAATCGAGCCACCAATCTTAATTCACGAAATACTAGGCTCAAATTAGAAGGCTTATAGATGAAAAGAGCAATTATTTTAGTTTTGGATTCCCTGGGGCTTGGCTCTACTGAAGACTCCCATCTATATGGAGACACAGGATCGGATACCTTAGGTCACATTATTGAGGCTTGTGATTCTGATAAGGGTAATAATTCTGAACGAAATGGACCCCTAATGATTCCTAATTTGATTCGATGGGGCTTAGGAGAAGCTGCAATTGCAAGTCGCAAAAAACCCTTACCAATTTCAAGAGTCGAGCCTCAGGGTGCTTTTGGCTATGCGAAAGAAGTCAGCGCAGGCAAAGACACCCCGAGTGGTCACTGGGAAATTTGTGGCTTACCAGTTCCTTTTGAATGGGGCACATTTCCAAAAACTGAAAACTGCTTTCCTGAATCACTTCTTCGTGATCTTATTAAACAAGGCAGTATTGGCGGAACGCTTGCAAATAAACATGCATCAGGCACTCAAGTAATTGAAGAGTTTGGCCAAGAGCATATAAATAGTGGATTTCCAATTTGCTATACCTCGGCTGACTCAGTATTTCAAATTGCAGCCCATGAAGAGCATTTTGGACTAGATAGGCTTTATGAGTTATGCACGATCGCCAAACTTTTAGTTGACCCACTAGAAATCACAAGAGTAATCGCAAGGCCATTTACTGGTAACTCTAAAGATGGCTTTGAGCGCACAGCTAATCGTAAAGATCTTACTACGCCACCCAATGGCCCAACGCTATTAGACAATATTCAAGATGGCGGCGGAGATGTAATTTCAGTTGGAAAAATAGGAGATATTTTTTCCAATCAAGGAGTTAGCTATACTGTTAAAGCCCCTAATAACATGGGCTTGGTTGATCAATTGTTATCTGAAATGAAGAAAGTTAATGAAGGACTAATCTTTGTAAATCTAGTTGACTTTGATACCAAGTTTGGTCATCGACGTGACGTTGCAGGATATGCACTAGCACTGGAGCAGTTTGATGCCCGAATACCTGAAATTGAGTCAAAACTAACCAGCAAGGATCTAGTGCTAATAACTGCAGATCACGGCTGCGATCCTACATGGCCAGGAAATGATCATACCCGCGAACATGTTCCAGTAGTATTTTATGGAAAATCAATTAAGAATAATAACTTAGGCGAGCGTGAAAGCTTCTGTGACATGGGCCAAACTATTGCGCATCATCTTGAAATAGAACCTTTGCTTCATGGTGAAGCTTGCAACTTAAGTTAATTAAAATGCATGATCTAATTCAAAAACTTCCCAAAGTTGAGCTTCATAGTCATTTAGAAGGAACCATTAAGCCTGAATTATTTCATGAGATTGCTAAACGCAATAACGTTACTTTTGATGAAAAGCTTTTTGATGAAGATGGTGGTTATGAGTGGGCTGACTTTCCAAGCTTTCTTAAGGCTTATGATTCTGTTAGCTCATGCCTGAAAAATGCTAAAGATTACAGGGATATTATGTATGAATATCTTAAAGATTGTGCGTCTGAAAACGCAATATATGCTGAAACTTTTATATCTCCTGATCACGCTGCTGATTGTGGTATTAACTATAATGACTTGATTAAAGGCTGCGCAAAAGGGATTGATGATGCGGAGATGGATTTTGGTATTATTGGACGAATTATAGTAACCTGTGTTCGGCATTTAGGACCACAAAAAGGGGTTGATGTTGCGCAGACCATGGTTAACAGCCCTCACCCGTATGTTGTTGGATTTGGCATGGGCGGTGATGAAAATGCCTTTCAATTAATCGAATTTGCCCCTGCCTTTAATATTGCAGCTAAAGCTAATTACCCATGCACCGTTCATGCCGGAGAGATTTGCGGGCCAGAAAGTGTTTGGGATGCCATAGAGCATTTGCCAGTTAGCAGGATTGGCCATGGAGTTAGAAGCGCTGAAGATGACAAGCTCTTAAATATATTAAAAGAGCGCAATATAGCTTTAGAAATATGCCCAGGAAGCAACTTAGCTCTTTCGATATATCCAAGCTGGGAAAGTCATCCACTCAAACGCATTATGTCTAAAGGAATAAGCGTTAGCCTAAACTCAGATGATCCGCCATTTTTTCATACTAGTGTGGGGCAAGAATATCAAGGGAGTGCTGATTACCTTGGTTTTAACATTGAAAGCCTCAAATCTATCTCAGTAATGGCCATGGAATCTTCGTTTGCAGACCCTAGTACAAAATCTCAGCTTCTTAATAAAATCCACAACTTTAATTAAGAATAATTGGAATTCTATAAATATAAATGATAAAACCTCTATAAAATTTCAATTAAGAAAAATGCTTTAAAAAATTATTGAAGTCGCATTATTGTAATAACAATTATTCAAAAAAAATGTCTATATCAAAAAAATATATCACTGCTGACGAGCTCCTTCTTGATTCATTTAAGTTGGGTGTTCAAATACACAATAGTGGCTTTAAGCCTGACTTTATAGTTGGAGTTTGGAGAGGTGGAACACCTGTTGGAATAGCCATTCAAGAAATACTTGCCTATTTGGGTAATGATTCTGATCATATTGCAATACGAACTTCATCCTACTATGGCATTAACGAGCAATCAAAAGAGGTTAGGGTTCATGGCATAGATTATCTTGTCAGTAATATGAATGCGGAAGATAAACTTCTTATCGTGGATGATGTTTTTGACTCAGGCAGAAGTATTAAAGCGATCTTAGATACTCTGAATGAAAAATCAAGAAAAAATATACCGCATGATATTCGCATGGCAATGCCGTGGTATAAGCCTTTAAGAAATATAATAGATACTGTGCCAGATTACTACATCCATGAAACTGATGACTGGTTAGTCTTTCCTCATGAGATGGATGGGCTCTCAGAAGAAGAAATCTTTGAAAATAAGAAAGATATGAAAGAAATCTTATCTCACGTTAAAGGCAAGTAAATCTTCCAAAGTATTAAATCTAGAAGGCGGATTTAATAACGTCCCACAACCCATAAAATATGGCAAGCCATATTAAGCCCTTTATTAGAAAAAAAAGAAAGGGCAAAATAATAAGCATCCATTTATTTTTAATTCGTTTTTTAAGAAATTTAATCATGAAAGTGGCAAGCGACCTCATGATTGCTTGAGACCTCTTTAAATTCAGGTTTTTCTATTGAACAAATATCTTGTGCTTTTTGACATCTCGTTCTAAAAACACAGCCTGAAGGAGGGTCAACTGGTGATGGCAAATCACCTTCTATTAATATTAGTTTTTTACTTTTCTCAATACTTGGATCAGGAATAGGAACTGCAGAAATGAGAGCTTGAGTGTATGGATGTCTTGGCTTAGTACAAATGTCATCACTGTTTGCAAGTTCAACCATATTGCCTAAATAAAGAACCATGATTTTAGTGCTAATGTGCTTAACAATACTTAAATCGTGAGCAATGAATATTAAAGTTAAATCCATTTCTTCTTGTAAATCCATCAAGAGATTAACTACTTGAGCCTGAATTGAGACATCAAGTGCAGATACTGGCTCGTCACAGATAATAAGCTTTGGTTTTAAAATTAAAGCTCTTGCAATTCCAATTCTCTGGCATTGTCCGCCCGAAAACTCATGAGGGTAACGATTAACTAAATTATCCAATAAACCAACTTTATTCATTACATCTTTAACTCTTTCCTTTACATCAGACTCTGGTGTTTTAGGATAATGTGTTCTTAATGGCTCTGCAATAATTTCACCAATATTCATCCTAGGATTAAGGCTTGCAAGAGGATCTTGAAAAATCATTTGAATTTGTTTACGGTGTTGCCTCATTTCAGACTTATTTAGGGATAACAAGTCATTTCCAAGCCAAATTACTTTTCCTGAGTCAGCGGGCACCATTTTAACAATTGCTCTCGCTAGCGTAGATTTACCACAACCTGACTCCCCTACTATGCCAAGGGTTTCACCCGAATTTAAATCAAACGATACATTGTTAACAGCTTGTAGCTTCTTAGCTTTAGTCCACGGCATATCTCCTTCTGAGGAAACATCAAAATTTACTTTTAAATTTTGAACTTGAAGAATTTTATGTTCACTCATAATGTGTCCTCTATGGCAACGTGACAAGCCCTATAGTGATCATTATTATCAACTTTAGTAAGGATGGGGGTTTGCGAAGAGCATGTGGTATTTGCAAACTTGCAGCGTGGTGAAAATGGACACCCAACCGGTGTTAACATCATATTTGGAGGATTTCCAGGAATTGTAACCAATCTATCCGCTGAGTCATCAAGCCTAGGTACAGCGCTCATCAAACCTTGAGTATAAGGATGCGTAGCATTAGAGTAGAGATGTTCTGTTTTACCTATTTCCATTACTTCTCCTCCATACATAACAAGCATCTCATCACTATTTCCAGCTACTACGCCCAGATCATGAGTGATTAAAATAATTGACATGCCAAATTCTTTTTGAATATCAGCTAACAATTGCATAATTTGAGCCTGAACAGTAACATCAAGAGCTGTCGTTGGCTCATCAGCAATTAAAAGTTTGGGATGACAGAGTAGTGACATTGCAATCATTACGCGCTGGCGCATCCCACCTGAAAACTCATGTGGATACATCCTTATGCGGTTTTTGGCATCTGGAATTTTAACTGCATCAAGCATATTAATTGATTGCTGAATAGCGTCAGACTTTGGTACTCCTTTATGGTGAACAAGCACCTCAGCCATTTGCTCTGAAACTCTTACATAAGGATTAAGGCTCGTCATTGGGTCTTGAAAAATCATTGCAATTTTTTGAGCCCGAATAAGGTTAAGCTCACTACTAGGAAGATTAAGAATCTCTTTG
>CAJQTP010000036.1 GCA_905620445.1 uncultured Candidatus Thioglobus sp. | reverse complement strand
AGAGACATAAAATAATAAGGACACATAACTGATTATCATAATTGTCGAAACAATCAAAACATTAAAATCACCAGCCGCTGCTTTTATCACTTCAAAAAACGGTGGAAGAACCCACACCAATATTCCCAAAAGTATAAGTACAGTGCATATGCTAATTAACTTATCAACTCTGTTTAGTTTTTTTGTTCTTTTAAGGCCTTCCATTCCGGCCTTTAATGCCTCTAAATGAACAATATAAATTAAAGCTATGTATGAAATAACCGCAGGCAAAAATGCATGTTTAATAACTTCTATATAAGATATGCCAACATATTCAACCATTAAAAAAGCAGCCGTCCCCATAATGGGTGGAGTAAGCTGCCCATTCGTTGAAGATGCGACCTCGATTGCCCCAGCCTTCTCAGCGCTAAAACCGACTCTCTTCATTAATGGAATTGTAAATGTACCTGTAGTTACTACATTAGCTATTGAAGATCCAGAAATCATACCGGTCATTGCCGATGAAACTATTGCTGCTTTAGCAGGTCCACCACGATAATGACCTGTAAGAGCATAAGCAACTCTAATAAAATAATTTCCCGCCCCAGCCTTATCTAGTAGTGAGCCAAACAAAACAAATAAAAAAACCATACTTGCAGAGACGCCAACTGCTATTCCAAATGCGCCTTCTGTAGTTATCCACATGTGAGAAACAATTTTATTTAGTGAGGCGCCTCCATATCCACCAGCCCCAAAGTAAGCATATGAAAGCGCAATCAAAGCTACAATCATTAGCGGCGGACCTAAGGCTCTTCTTGTTGCTTCTAATAACAATACTAACCCTATCACACTTAGAACTAAGTCAGTTGAATTAGGAACACCTAAGCGCATTTCAAATGCTCTTGAATCCCAAACCTGATTATAAATTAAATATACGCAAGAAATAACAATCAGTAATCCCATAATCCAGTCAGACAAAGGAATTTTAATTCTGGAGGATCTTTTTAATGCTGGGTAACTCGTAAAAGCCAATAAGCCAGCAAAAGATACATGCACACGCTTAACTACATCAGCATTCATCCATGGCGTAATTTCAAGAACCAAAGGAGAAGAAACATACAGTTGAAATAATGACCAAGTTAGTGCTATATATAACAATATATTGCTGATAAGTATACTATTTGGATTTCGATTACCAGTTTCCAAGTGAGCTTTCATATAGATTTATTACCTAAATTTGATAATTGAATAATATATCTTTTTAAATACCTCTAAAAAGATTTTTTTTCATTCAATAAGAAAAATAAAAAAAAGGATGGCCTTGCCATCCTTTTTTTATTAAAAACTCAAAACTACCAGCTCATTAAACCAGCTTCTTTGTAGTAAGTTGCAGCGCCATCATGAAGTGGTGCAGATAATCCATCTTGGATCATTTCTGCTTTCTTCAAATTAGCAAATGCAGGGTGTAACTTTTTAAAAGAATCAAAATTTTCAAAAACACCCTTAACTATCGAGTGAATCACATGATCTGATACCTTTGCTGAAGTTACAACTGTCGCGCCCACTCCAAATGTAATAGTATCATCTGGATTTCCATTATACATCCCACCTGGAATAGTCGCAGTTCGGTAGAAATCATTGTTAGCAACTAGACCATCGACTGCTGAACCAGTAACATTGACTAAGACGCTATCACAAGAAGTTGTTGCTTCTTTGATTGAGCCTGATGGATGACCAACAGTGAAAACCATTGCATCAATTTTATTATCACATAAGGCTTTAGATTGCTCTGATGACTTCAATTCAGAAGCTAAAGCAAACGTTGATTTATCCCAGCCAAGTGCTTCCATTAAGACTTCCATAGTTCCTCTCTGACCTGACCCAGGATTTCCAATATTAACCCTCTTACCTTTAAGGTCTTCGAGATTACGTATACCAGAATCAGCTCTAGCTACAACCGTAAAAGGTTCAGGGTGAACGGAAAAAACTGCTCTCAAGTCCGTAAATGCTCCCGCATCTGCAAACTTACTAGTCCCATTGTAAGCATGATACTGCCAATCAGATTGAGCAACACCCAAATCCAATTCACCAGCACGAATCGTATTAATGTTGTATACAGATCCTCCAGTTGACTCAACTGTACAACGAACACCATGACTTGCCCTGTCTTTGTTTACCAATCGACAAATAGATCCACCAGTAGGGTAATAAACACCTGTCACACCACCTGTACCTATAGTAACAAATTGATCTGCTGCTGAAACCACTGTTGAAGCAGTTACACCACTTAGCAAAGCAGCTGACAGCAATACACTAAAAAAATTAAATTTTTTCATAATTCTATCTCCATTTAGATTAATATTTAAATAATATCTTTCTTTTTGCACCTCTTTTATACCATAATATTAATACATTTGTATTATTATTTTGTATTTAATATAACAAAAAAAACTTTTTTGCTTGCCTATATCTTTTAAATTTAAAGTAGAATATTTAGTTATGAAAAAAAACTCATTGACCTCTATAGATATCAATCAAAAATTATCAAATGGCTACAATGACTTTTCTAGAGAAGTAAAAAAAGCGGCTAAATATGTATTGAATAATCCTGCGGAGATTCCCTTATACTCAATCAGAACAATTGCATCAAATGCAAATGTCAATCCTTCGACAATGGTAAGACTAATTAACTTACTTGGCTTTGAAAGATATGCCGAGTTTAAAAGTATATACAAGCAAGCCGCCTCAAAACTTCCAGTTTCTAACTTTGCTTCTCATGCACAAAACTTATTAAGTGATAGTAATAATCTTTTTGCTGGAAAGGAAGCTATCGCCTATAAGGCACTATCAAATGCATTTAATGATCAAACTTATAAAGAAATTAATAAGGCAGTTGATTATTTAATTAACGCTAAAAAAGTCTATATATTAGGAATGAGGAGTAGTTTCTCAGTAGCGTTCTATCTACATTATTTATTACATTTTACTTTGCCAGCAGCCGAATTAATTAGAGGCCAAGAAGGTATGCTTCTAAGTGAAATATCACAAATTAATTCTAATGATGTTGTATTGGTTTTTGGTGCATCTCCACTTTCACTGGAGACTACAAAGGCTTTAGATAAAATAAAAAAGAAGAGTGCGTTTATTATTGTAGCAACTGATATGTATACTTCTCAAGCCACCTCTCATGCTGATATTGTTATAGCACTTGGCAATGAAACCATGAATTTTTTTCCGAGCTTACTACCCTACATAGCATTTTCCGAAATACTAGTCTCTCAGTTGGTCGCAAAGGGAGGCAAAAAAATGCTGAACCGAATCAAAAAATTTGAAGACGAATTAGCTGAAATGGGGGCCTACATTAGGCCCCATGATTAACCAAATTAATCCTATTAGTTAGCCCTTAAGCTCTCTTCTTAGTACTTTTCCAACATTAGTTTTTGGAATTTCCTTAATAAACTCAATATGCTTAGGCACCTTATAAGCTGTTAACTTTTCACGGCAAAAGCTAATAATTTCCTCTTCAGTAAGCGATTTTCCCTCATGAAGAACTATAAACACTTTAACAAGCTCTTGAGAGCCCTCACCTTCAATTCCTACACAGCCACACTCGAGTACGGCAGGGTGCTCATTAACAACAGCCTCCACCTCATTTGGATATACATTGAAACCCGAAACGATGATCATATCTTTTTTACGATCAACAATGAAAATATTACCAGTTTCATCTATGCGAGCAATATCACCCGTCATAAACCAGTTGTTTTTATCAAGGCCTGTAACTTCTGAATTCCAATAGCCACTCATAACTTGAGGGCCGCGAACGCAAAGCTCTCCAACAGCATCAGTCTCTGTTAAAACATTGCTATCCTCATCACGAATTTCAATTTCAGTAAATGCAGCTGGCAAGCCTACAGAGCCAGTAAATTCAGTTTGCTTATAATCAGGGACGCTCACCAATGGAGAAGTCTCAGTTAAGCCATAAGCCTGCCAAATAACCGATTGGGTAGTTTCATACCACCTTTTAGCAGTCGTATCTAAAGCAGCCATTCCGCCACTTAATGACATAAGCAAGTTACTAAAATCTAACTCCTTAAAGCCATCATAATTTAATAGCGCCTCATAAAGAGTGTTGACGCCTGAGATCATATGGAACTTGTGTTTTTTCATTATTGAAACAAAAGTTTTAAGGTCTCTTGGGTTTGTAATAAGTACACTTTTACCGCCAATATGAAACAGCATGAAGTTGTGTACTGTTAGAGCAAAAATATGATAAAGCGGAAGTGGGCATATTGCAATTCTCTGATCATTTCTCGATTCATCATACATTTTTGGGTTTATTGTAAAAAACGCCTGGATAATGTTTGCAAGGATATTCCGATGAGACAATACTGCGCCCTTTGAAACTCCTGTTGTGCCTCCAGTGTATTGAAGAAATGCCGTACTATTAATAGAAATATCAACTTTAACTGGGGTTGCTCCTGAATTATCACTTAATACTTTATCAAACATTAGTGCGCCATCAATGTTAAATTTGGGTACTAATTTTTTAACTTTTCTAGCTACAAAGTTAATAATTTTCCCTTTAAATCCGAGAAGGTCACCAACAGTTGTAGTCATAACTGTTTCTACATTCGCAAGATTAGATTTCTCTACTACATTCGCAACGCCCTCCCAAACTACCAATACTTTAGTTTCACTATCTTTAAGAACATGCTCTAATTCTCTTTGTGTATAGAGAGGATTAATATTAACAACAACGATGCCGGCTTTCAAGGCGCCATATACAATTACAGGGTAGGCAAGCATATTTGGCATCATCACAGCTATCCTATCTCCCGCCTGGAAATTATTAGTCAACCACGAAGCAAAAGCATTCACCTTCTCTGAAAGATCTTCATATGACATTTCAACACCAAAACTTTCAAAAGCCATTTTTCCATTGTGTTCTTGACAACAGCTGTCAAAAAACTCTACTAAATTACCATGTTTTTTAAAAAAATCTGTCTCTTCGAGCGTTTTTGGTATTACTGTTTCCATGCTTTCCCCTTATGTTTGTTAATTAACTTTTCTCAAGCCTATTTATCAGTATTTCTTTGTATTGATTATAAACCTCTCCACCCTTCTTAAATGCAAAACAAGAGTTTGTAAATTTTTTTTCTATTGACTTAGCTTCCTCTAATGAGATTTTTTTATCCTCACTGCCAGTTTTTTCTTTCCAAAGAGTTTGATAAGCAATCGTTCCGGCATAAGCCAATAAGTCAGTAATATGCCTACATCCTTTTTCACCACCCATTGTTTTTATAACCTTTCTGTTAAAACCAGCAATTAAATATTCGCCTTTTAAATTTTGGCAATTTTGTACTGCTTGCGGGCAAACATTGTATGGAGACGCATTAATTACTGCCTCTATATCGATAATTTTCCTGTCATCATCAAGAGTTAATCGAACAGCCATATCATGGAGAGGCTCTCCAGCGCTAATGTACCCTCTGTGCATATTTTCAAATGAATACGTTTTACTATCTACAAGGAAGACCTCTATATCCCAAAGCCCATCATCTCTCAGATAACCTTTACCTTCAATAGTTCTATTGTGCTTTAAATCTCGCTTTAATGGCTTCGATAGCATTTATTATTTATCCTTTATAAAATCCGACTTTTTGAATTAGCATACTGCTTTTCTAATTCTAACACTAAATCCTCAACACTTGGAACATTGGAAATAGAGCCAACGCCTTGACCTGCTGAAAAAATATCACGCCACCTTTTAGCGGTCACCTTGCTTATATCAAAATCTACTTTAAGTTTTTGCTTTATTAGAGGCATTATCATTTTCTTTAAATCACCCAATGTTTGCTTAAAGCCGCCATCTTTAGATGAAATTCCAGCATTTATTAGTGATTGCTCAAGCCAGTTTCCATTAACGCCAGTAATTTTATTGGACTTAATAATGTCGCTTGCTGAGGCGTTAAGTATCATCTCTTTATACTCATCAGTGGCGTCGCTTTCTTTTGTTGCAATAAAGCGAGTTCCCATATAAGCCATGTCAGCACCCATCGCTTGGATTGCCAAAACTGAATCACCTGAGCTAATACTTCCACCCACAATAATTGTTCCATCAAAAATCTCTCTCACTTCAGATACAAAAGCAAATGGTGATAATTCACCAGTATGCCCACCTGCACCATTACAAACCAATATTAAACCGTCAACTCCAGCATCAATTGCTTTCTTTGAGTGGTATAAATTAATAACATCTGAAAAAACTAGCCCACCATATTTATGAACTTTTTCAACAACCTCTTTGGGATTACCAAGTGAAGTAATTACGATTGGTGGCTGGTGTTTAAGAATTAAATCTAGGTCATCATTACTCCGAGCATACATTTTACTAACAATAAGGTTAACCGCCCAAGGAAGGGCTTCTTTACCTGAGCCTAAAGCTTCGGTTATTTCAGAAAAAGCTTGATCAAGCGCTTCTAGAGTTCGACAATTAGCTGATGGAAATGATCCAACAATTCCCGCCTTTGATGATGCAATAACAAGTCTCGCATTAGAAACGATGAACATTGGTGACTGAATAATTGGTAGTCTTAACTTATTGATAAAATTTTGTTTTTTCATTTAATTTCTTATATTTTTAAGTATTCCAGCTGCGCCCATTCCAGTTCCAATACACATTGTGACCATGCCATAATCAATATTTTCTCGTTGCATAGCAGACACTAAAGTAGCAATCCTTATCGCCCCTGTAGCCCCTAATGGATGCCCCAGAGCAATTGCACCCCCAAGTGGGTTGACTTTTTCAGGATCAAGGCCCAGCTCTTTAATTACAGCTAAAGACTGTGCAGCAAAGGCTTCATTAAGCTCAATCCAACCAATATCATCAAGACTTAAACCTGTTGATTTTAAAACTTTAGGGATTGCCTTAACTGGGCCAATTCCCATAATTTCTGCAGGAACTCCTGCAACTGAAAAGCCCATGAACTCAGCTTTTGGTGTTAAATTATATTTCTCAACTGCCTCTTCACTAGCAACAAGAACTGCGGCCGCAGCATCAGACATTTGTGAACTGTTTCCTGCAGTAACTGAACCATCCTGTGCAAATACAGTTCTTAGTTTTGCCAAAACTTCAAGACTTGTATCTTCCCTTGGCCCTTCATCTTTAGAGACAATATTAGAACGAGTTGTATATTCATTAGAGTTAATTGAGTAGCCATTTTCAGTTGTAGTAATCGGAGATATTTCACTTGAAAATGAACCATTATTGTTCGCAAGTATTGCTTTTTGATGGCTCGCAAATGCAAATTCATCTTGCGCCTCTCTTGAAATATTATATTTCTGAGCTACCTTTTCTGCTGTTAAGCCCATCCCATACGCGATAGAAATATTTTCATCTGATAAAATTTTAGGATTCATAGATGGCTTGAAGCCAGTCATGGGGACGCTACTCATACTTTCTACTCCAGCGGCTATGACCAAGTCAGCTGATCCCGATTTTACTAAGTCAGCAGCATTGGATACTGACTGAAGTCCTGAAGAACAAAACCTATTTAAAGTGTAGGCAGGAGTTGAATCTGGCAAACCAGCAAGTAAAGTTGCAATACGAGCGATATTAAGACCCTGAGGCCCCTCTGGCATTGCACAACCGACAATAATGTCATCAATATTTTTATTAATTACTTCGCTAGCATCGGACGCTTTCAAAACACTTTGTATTGCATGAATCAATAAATCATCCGCCCTAGTTTTAGACAATAAACCCCTTACTTTGCCAACAGGAGTCCTCTTTGCATCAATAATATAAGCTTTTCTCATAATGTTCTCCAGTTAATTTCGAAGTGGTTTACTATTTCTGAGCATAAACTCAATTCTATCTTGCGTTTTCTGAGTACCTAAAAGCTCTACAAAGTACTTTCTCTCAAGGTCTAATAACATTTGTGAGTTCACTGTTGTATTTTCTTCAACTTCAGAACCAGTCATGACTTTTGCCAAAGAAGTTACGCAGTACTTATCATGCTCTGACATAAAATGGCCCTCATAAAGATTGGCAATTTGAGCCATAATATTTGCATACCCAGCCTTTCCAACGACTTTAAATGTTGCATCTAAAGGAGATTTAAACCCAGATTCTAGTAATGACAGTGCCTGCTGTTTTGCAACATAAAGCAACTCATTGGGATTAGCAATAATGACATCATCACTCTTTAAATAACCCATTTCTCTTGCCTCTAATGCACTTGCCGAAACTTTAGCCATAGCAATTTGCTCAAAATGTTTAGAAAGCAAAGGAAATATATCATCCGCTTCTTTATTGAGAAATGCTCTTAACGCCATTTCTTTACTCCCACAACCAGCTGGCAAAGCGCCAATACCTACCTCCACAAGACCAATGTATGAGTTCATTGAAGCGACAACTTTATTACAATGCAATAAAAGCTCACAGCCTCCTCCAAGCGCCAACCCATCAACCGCTGCAATTGTTAATATTTTTCCATGCTTTAAGCGCATCAACAGCTTTTGCAACATAGCAACTGTTTTTTTAATGGAGTAAAGCTTACCAAGCTTTGGAAGCCCTGGATTCATAACCTCAAATGCCTTCTTTTTAGCTTTAGAGGCAACTCCCGGATCTTTGTCTAGTAAGCCTAACTTTATAGCTGAAATTATTTCATATAGATTTGCTCCAGCACAAAAATGCTCCTGCTCTTGCTTAAAAATTAAAGCATGAAAACCATTTTCTTCAAGATAGTCAAGACACTTCGGAAGCTCAGTTAAAACGTTTGAACTTAAAACATTCATTTTTGTTTTAAAAGAAACACTGGCAATACCATCACCGATATCAAGCAACTTAGTTGCCTCACCCTCAAGCAAAATATCTTGCTGGTATTGTTTTTCTCCCTCAAGAAGACGCTTATGAAGTTGTCTTTCATAGACTGGGTGAGTGGATCTTGGAATATATTGATTTTTATTCGGGTCAAAAGCCCCATCATCAGAATAAACAAAATCTTTGTCCATAACCCAGCTTGGAAGAGGCTCTTGGGAAAGGGTTTTACCACTACTAATATCAATGCTAAAGGCCTCTCTAACCTTGCTCCAGCCTGTAAGTTGAACCTGCTCAAAAATACCTTTCTGCCATGCAAATCCCGACCTTAACGCAAGGTCAACACATCTTACTGTTTCAGCAACATGCTCAAGGTGAAAAGCAGCATAATGAAAAACATCACGATGAACCGACCATAAAAATTGCGCTTGAGGATCGTCAGATTTTGAAAGCTCCAATAATGAATTCTCAATACTTCCATTATCTTTGAGTATTTTCTTGACCTTTGAACTAATGGCTTTATCTGAGAGTCTATATTCTCCAGTAGCTGGGTCATAGACATTAATATTCTTTCCTACTTTCTCATATATGCCTTTTTTAGTCTTGCTTCCGAGTGACCCTTTTTCAATTAAATGATCTATCCAGTCAGGAAGTTTGAACAGCTCAATCCAGGGATCATCCTTAGCATTTTCATAAACATTCTTAACAACGTTCGACATCACATCAAGACCAACAACATCTAGCGTTCTGAATGTTGCACTAGCAGGCCTTCCAATCCTCTTTCCAGTTAACGCATCAACCGTATCGGCTGAGAGAGAGAAATTTTCAGCATGCCTTAATACAGCCAATAAAGAAAAAACACCTATTCTATTAGCAATAAAAGCTGGACTATCTTTCGCATACACAACCTCTTTTCCTAATGCAGAGGTAATAAATCCTTCGGCTATAGTCAGCAACTTTTCATCACTAAATGAAGTGCGTATTAATTCAACAAGAGGCAAATATCTAGGGGGATTAAAGAAGTGAACACCAAAAATTCTACTTCTCAAACTTTCTGGAGAATGCTCAGCAATTTTTTGAATTGACAGCCCCGAGGTATTTGTCACCAAGACTGCGCGATCATTTACAAAAGGAGCTATTTTCAAAAAAAGTTGTTTTTTGATATCAATATTTTCAACAATAGACTCAATTATGAAATCACACTGCAATAATGCGTCCAGGTTTTCATAAGTTGAAGTCTTAATTAAACTAGCTATTGATGGACTTGCAAACGGTGTAGGCTTTAATTTTTTCAACATAGTGAGAGATTTCATTAGTGCCTCTTCACTTGTATCAAACATTACCAAATCAAACCCTAAATTAGCAAAGTGCGCTGCTATTTGACCACCCATTGTTCCCGAACCAAGTACAGCAATCTTGCTAAAAGCTTTATCAAAATATTGTTTCATAGTTTTCCTATATATTTAATTCTCTAAATTTTCAAAATCATCAACTTTCAACGCTTCGAGAAGAGTGTCGTTCCAACTTATCCAATTGTCTTTGTCTTCAGTGGTTAAAGTTTTATTGTCTACAAGACCTTGAAGCCAAAACTCTAAGGTTATGCTCGGCTGATACTTGTAACCTTCTTTTTTTGCTTTGTCTCTAAGCACTTTTAGCTTAAGTCCAGCCTCATATCCCTGAAATAAAATATAAAAAGGGTGACCAGGTTTTTCTTTTAAGTTTGAACAAATGCATGTAGATAAGTTATCTATCAACCAGTCAATATCATTAATAGAATTGGAAGTAGAAATGATTAATTTATCATTAATTTTATCGCTAGTAACTGAAAAAGGAAAAAATAGAAACCTTAGTAACGACTTAACAACCCTATTAATTGGCATACTTTCTATATTTTCTCGCATCGCAACATCAGCCTCTTGAACTAATGTGAGAACTGACAATTTCAGAATGCTTTCAACATTATTATCATTTTGGAACTTCTCCTCATAAAGCTTTATGCATGAACTGATTTCATACATTGCGGAAATTGCATCAGCAAATCGACCAGACACCATCTCTTTTCTTTTTAAAGAACCTCCCAGCAACAAAGAAGCAATATCAGTTAAAACGGCAAACTTTGCCGATAAAACTGACAGGCTTCTATAATATGGTTGTGTAGTTTTGTCGCCATAAGATTTTGCCATCCTACCTCTAGTCCAGGCAAAGACAATTGCTCTAGCGATGTTATTAATAAAGCTTCCAACATGAGTAACTAGTGCTTTATCAAAATTCTTTATAGCGTTCTTGCCATCATCATGCAGCGCTGTTAATTCAGCTAACAATGTTTTATGGCACCTAATCAGCCCCTGTCCAAAAATCATTAAACTTCTAGTTAGAATGTTTGCACCTTCGACTGTAATTGCAACTGGCGCCCCAGAATAGACATTTGAAACATAATTTCTTTTACCTTGCATTACCCCTCTGCCGCCATGAACGTCCATAGCATCTATCGAAGAGTTTTGCAATAACTGGGTGTTTCTATATTTCACTATTGCTGAAATAATTGATGGACGGTGTCCAGCATCAAGCGCCCAAGTAGAAAGATTAATGTTTGCAGTTGCTCGAAATGCATTTGTAGCAAGATTCGACAGTTTTTCTTGGATTCCCTCCATTTTCGAAATTGGAATTCCAAACTGCTCACGGGTTTGTGCGTAGGTGCTAGTCGTTAAAAGCATAGCCTGAGTGGCAGATGCTCCTGTTACCGGCAATGATATTCCTCTGCCGACACTTAGACACTCCATAAGCATTCTCCATCCATGACCAATCATTTTGTCACCGCCAATAACCCAGTCCATTGGTATAAAGACATCTTTACCATAAATAGGACCATTTTGAAATGGCTCACCAATCGGACGATGGCGCGTTCCTATGCTTAAACCTTTTGTTTTTCGTGGAATAAGCGCGCACGTAATTCCTAAATCATTTTTTTTATAAAGAGGGTGGTCGGTTGGCAACAAATTATCAGGATCATACGCCTTAAAAGCCAAACCAATGACTGTAGCAATAGGCGCAAGGGTGATGTAACGTTTTTCCCAATTTAATTTTAAGCCCAATACTTTATTACCTTCATGTTCACCGTAACAAACTATCCCATTATCTTCCAAAGAGCCTGCATCAGAACCAGCGACTGTAGAAGTTAGCCCAAAACATGGCACCTCTTTTCCTTTTGCCAATCGTGGCAAGTAATGCTGTTTTTGCTCTTCTGTTCCATACTTTAATAATAGCTCACCTGGCCCTAATGAATTTGGGACCATAACTGAAATCCCCAAAAATTGAGAAGCCGATGAAAGTCTTCCTACAATTATGGCATGTGCAAAATGAGAAAAACCAAGACCATTAAATTCTTTTGGAATAATCAAGCCCAAAAAGCCTTTATCAAAAATAAATTGCCAAACCTCTTTAGGTAAATCTTCACTAGAAACAATTTCATATGAGTCGACCATAGAGCATAGGGTGTCAACTTCATTATCAACAAAACTTTGTTCCTCAGCAGTCAATTCAGTCGCCTCAAGGTCTGATAGTTTTTTCCAATCAGGATTCCCTTGGAATAACTCAGCATCCCACCAAACACTTCCCGCCTCTAGTGCAATACTTTCCGTTAAGCCAATTGGAGGGAGAGATTTGCGCATTGACTTATAAAGAGGCTTTGTAAATAATAATAACCTTGCACTTGGAACTAGAAGAACTCCTAAAGCCAATAATATTAGTAGCAAAATTTGCGCACCAAAATGATCGGCAATTACGGCACCTGGATAAGTCAGGCCAACAGAAATAAGCCATAATTGCCATGGCTTGATTTGAAACTTCACTAAAGCTACTAGTATTAATACAATAGATAGGAAAAAAGATAGTAGTGAATATTGGAATATAGTTTCGAGCATAGCAATTAATCCTTATTTAAAGCGTTATAGTAAATAAATTATTAATTTACTAATTAAATAACTAGTATAGTTATAAAAAATAGATTTTAGTTATCATAATATAATAAAATATTAACATTTTATAATAATAAATTAATGCTATCTTTTCTAAAGGTGACACCTTATTGATGTTGAAATAATATGAATACTAATAGCGCAGTTTGGCGATCAATTCTGAGGTTGCAACAAATTTATCCGGACAAGGTAAATGATATTTGTCATAGAATTGGATTACCAGGAAGCATGTTGTTAAATCGAAATTTGACGCTTCCAGTTGATGTCTTTTTAAAATTTTTTATAGAAGCTGAGTCAGTTTTTAATGATGAATTAATCACAATAAATTATGCTCGATTAGCTCAAATAAGACCAAACTATGCTGAAGCATTTGGTTTGATGTTTGTTTATTCAAGGCACTTAAAAGAGGGTTTTAAATTACTTCAATCTTATGTAAATATTGAATTAGAGGGTATTAATTTTGTCATTAGGGAAGAGTCAAACGAAGTTAAAGTAATATTTATTGCAAATCCAAATATTAAATACGCATCTATTTATGAAAATCTATGTCTTTCAATACTTGCGGCTTTTATTAGATCTAAAAGATTTCCAATTAGATGCATTAATACAAAAATACTTACTACTGGAGGCACCATAAAAGAGAAATCAGTTTTTAATTGCCCAATAAACTCTCAAAGCACAGAAACTTCAATTGTAATTAGTAAAAAAAATTATTTCAAAAAGAATACTCTTTCAAACACGCAACTCGTTGATTACTTAAAGTCAATTGCACAAGAAAAAATGGATAAAAAAGGCGGCAAGAAAAACCTTATTAAAAATATAGAAGTTCTGATGAGCAATTATGAAAATCACTATAGCAATATCAATATTCAAGTAATATCAGACCAGCTTGGCATCAGTACTAATAAATTTCGTTACCAGCTATCTAAAAAAAATACAACATTCCGGAAAGTACTTAACAACTTCAAGCTAAAAAAAACCAAAAATATGCTTCAAAGCGGACTTTCAGTTAAAGTAATTTCATATCAGCTCGGCTACTCAGACCCTTCTTCATTTGTAAGGTGGTTCATTGGCCAAACTAAATTAACACCAACATTATTTAAAGCTGGCAATAAAGATTAAAGCGCTAAAAGATTGGCATTGCCACCAGATGCAGTGGTGTCTTCAGTGATAACCCGCTCATTAACTAATTGCCAAGTCTCGTAAAGAGAGCTCATAATTGGAATAATCTCTGAACGATGGTCCAAAATTAATCTTTCAACTGATATTAAACTGCCAAAAAAGAGTACAACTTTATATGGTCCACTTTTCATTAAGTTAAGGCTCGGTCCATTAGTTAGCTTGAATATATTTTCTCTACTAAACCCTAAGGCAATTAAAGAGTTGTATTCGTCTTCTTTAATAAGACTGATAACGCTGTTACCTAATACAAGAGACAACAAAGTTTGTTTAAGTGTGTCAACCTCTGTTGGGCCAAGGCATAGCGAAGCTCCTTTTGGTTTATATCTAATATTATTTGATTCTCCAGTAGGTCCAGGCAAGGAAATCTTGGCCGAGTATTTAAATACTTCTTCATATAAAAAACTAAAAAAATCTCCATCAATAAATGAAAACTTTTTTTGCATTTTAGATATCAAATCTTTACTTATCAGGACACTCGGCAAAATCAAATTATTAACTTCTTTATTACCATAGAGTTTAAGCTCATGATCGGTTACCTCAGTTGAAGCTATACTCCGGCTGTAGCCATGAAGTGAGCTTGGACCACCTGCCTTGGGTCCGGTTCCCGATAAACCTTCACCGCCAAAAGGCTGAGATCCAACAATAGCGCCAATTTGATTACGATTCACATAAATATTTCCAGCATTAACCCTGGATGTAATTTCCTCTACTTGTTTGTCAATTCTGGAATGAATGCCAAACGTCAGTCCAAAGCCTTTGTCATTTAAACGATCAATCATAGTCTCTAGCTCATTACTCTTATATGAAATAACATGGAGAATTGGGCCAAAAAATTCTTCATTAATTTCATCAATAGATTTGAGGTGGATAATAGTTGGAGAGACATAATAACCAGTACTAAGGTCACATTGAATTTCTCCAATTATTTGATTTCTTTTTCTTGATTTATCAATATAGCTTTGAAGTTTTAGTCTTGCATCATAGTTTATAACAGGCCCACAATCGGTAGACAAGTGCTTAGGATTTCCAATGTTAATCTCCATCATTGCACCCTTAATCATTTTCAGAGTTTCATCAAAACACTCTTCCTGAACCATAAGAACCCTAAGCGCCGAGCAACGCTGCCCTGCACTTTTAAACGCACCATCAATAACGTCTCTAGTTACCTGCTCGCATAAGGCTGTTGAATCTACCACCATTGCATTTAAACCGCCAGTTTCAGCAATAACTCTTGCCTCTGGATTTCCATTTTTAACTAGGTTACGCTTAATTTGTTTTGCTACAGCTGTTGAGCCTGTAAAAGCTACACCAGAAATAATTGAACTACTAGACAGATAAGAACCAACATCAGAGCCCTTGCCTAAGCACAACTGAAATGCGCCCAAAGGAATTCCAGCCTCTATTAATAACTCACTTGCTCTATAGGCTATTAAAGAGGTACTTTCAGCTGGTTTCGCAATTACAACATTTCCAGAAGCTAGAGCCGCAGCAATTTGACCCGTAAAAATTGCTAAAGGAAAGTTCCATGGGCTAATACAAACAAAAACCCCCATGGCCTTTCTTTTGTTAGGCATTACTTTTTGTGCTAAGTTTGAATAATAACGTAAAAAATCAACCGCCTCCCTAACTTCATCAATAGCATCTTGATAAGTCTTGCCAGCCTCTCGCATTGCAAGCGCCATCAATTCAAATTGATTTTCCTCATAGAGTTCAGCCGCCCTATCTAAACTCTCAAGTATCCTATCTTGGTTATGTAAATTTGAATTAAATACATTTTGTGCGGATACCAAGCAATGTTCTAGCTGAGAGTGATCAGCGTAAAGCATACTCCCAACTGTATCAGAAGTATCAGATGGATTTTTTACTTCCTCGTCATAGGAATTTTCTAAGGTTATCCCATCAATCATTGATTTTGCTTGCCATTTGTTTTTCAACCAAAACTCTTGGCTTTGAAATAATAAGTCAACCTCATTCTGCTCAGTAAGCATAACGCTGGCTGAGTTTTGACGAATACTTTTATATATATCTTTAGGAAGTAGTATTTTTGAATGAGATTTATTCGTATCTTCTTCGACTTCAGAAAAAACATCAATCGCTAAACTTTCTGGTTTAATACTTTCATCAAATAAATGATTAATAAAGGAGCTATTTGCGCCATTTTCTAATAATCTCCTCATTAGATAAGCTAGCAACTCTTTGTGGCTTCCAATTGGAGCATAGACCCTCGAAGGGACCCCATATTTGCTTTTAATATGATTATGAAGAGACTCTCCCATACCATGAAGCCTTTGTACTTCAAATCCCATATTGTCTCCAGCAATTTCACAGACACTGACTAATGAATGTGCATTATGGCTTGCAAATTGAGGATAAATATAACCCCTCATCAAGAGTAGCTTTTGAGCACATACTAGAAATGAGTAGTCCGTATTTATTTTTTTTGTAAAAACTGGATAATCAACTTCTCCCATGACTTGGGCTTTTTTAATTTCACTATCCCAATAAGCGCCTTTAACTAACCTTATCATTATCTTTACGTCATGTTTTTTACAGCTCTGGTGCAACCAATCAATTACATATGGTGAGCGCTTTTGATAGGCCTGAACTACAACACCAAATCCCCTCCATGTTGTATTTGCAATGGAGCCCATAATTCGATCGATAACGTCCAATGATATATCTAAGCGCTCTGCCTCTTCGGCATCAATATTAATTCCTATATTATATTTTTGAGCGATATGAACCAGCTCAATTATTCGAGGCAGTAATTCAGAAAGAACTCTGTCTCTATGCATAAAATCATACTTCGGGTGAAGCGCGGATAGTTTTACGGATATTCCGTCAGCTTCAAATACATTTTCTGATTGTCTATGCTCTCCAATTTCTATTAATGCATTCTTGTAGGATAAAAAATACTTGTCGGCATCTTCCATAGTCCAGGCGGCCTCACCAAGCATGTCAAATGAATACAACCCTTTTTGAGCTTTGCTTGATTTGATTGCATTTTTAATATTTTCAGCAAAGACAAACTGCTTAGCAAAAAATTGCATCACATTATTTGCACTAAATCGAATGCCAGGCCTAGATAAAATCTCAAGTGCTTTTTTTATTCTATTTTTAATTTCTTTATTGCTTCCATGTGCAATCATCTTGTCTGCGATAGTAAGTGCAATTGTTGCAATATTAACCATAGATGATTTACTTCCACCTATGTGCTTAGTCCAACCCTTTCTGGCAACCTTATCAATAAATAACTTATCCCTTGTTTTATTATCTGGAACTCTTAGGAATGCCTCAACCAAGGTCATTAATGATAGCCCCTCATCGCTTGTCAAATTATATTCAGAGATAAACAATGACAATAAGTCTGGTTGATTTGAAGCCCTTAAATCTTTAATAAGACTAGCTGTCTTTTGCTGCAAATCTATTCTTTGATTTAAGCTAGTTTTTTCAAATAATTTAAGGTGATTTAGTATCTCTCCTTCATCCATAACTCTAGCATTTCTCATATTTCTTCGAGAAGGGGAGTAATCTATTTCAAATATTTTTGAATTGAATTGGTTCTGCATTTTTTTTTAAAAACAATATTTAGACTATTATTTTAATTTATATTTAATAGTCATAATAACTATAAAGTATCTAATAACAGTATTTATAGACTTATATTATTAATAAAAGATTATAATAAATCTATTATTTTTTATTATTTAGTTATTATGACTAATATAGATAACTTCGATCACAAGATCCTTAGGCTTCTTCAGGGCGATGGTCGGATGACCATTACTGAACTATCAAATCAAATTGGATTATCTAAAACGCCCTGTTTAAAGCGCATTAAAAAATTAGAGACGGCTGGATATATTAAGGGCTACAAGGCAATCATTGATCATGAGTTGGTTAAAAACAATCATATTGCATTTGTTCAAATTAAGATGGATGATACTAAGACAAATGCTCTAAATGCATTCAATAGAGCTATTAAAGAAATACCAGAGGTCGAGCAATGTCATATGATTGCCTCTAATTTTGATTATTTGCTGAAAGTTAGAACTGAAAATATGGAGAGTTATCGTAAAGTTTTAGGTGAGAAGATTTCATCACTACCCAATGTTCAGCACAGCTCAACCTTCGTAGTTATGGAGGAAATAGTGACTAGTGCATATACCTAATCTTTAATTAAGAGAGTTTGGATTTGATTATTTGGGAAACGACTCCCATATCAGCTTTACCATCAAGCTTACCTTTTAGAACGCCCATTAGCTTGCCCATATCTTTCATAGATTCCGCCCCTGTTTCAGAGATAGCTTTTGTAACTTCAGCCTCAACCTCATCTTTACTTAGCTGCTTTGGCATATAATTATTAATAATTAATAGCTCTGCTTCTTCTATATCAACTAAGTCAGATCTTCCAGCATCTGAAAATTGCGCTATTGAGTCTTTACGCTGCTTGACCATTTTTTGAATGACAGACAAAGCTTGAGCATCACTCAGGTCAATGCGCTCATCTATTTCTTTTTGTTTGATTGCCCCAAGAATCATACGAATTGCTTTGAGGGCTGCTTTGTCTTTAGCTTTCATTGCTAACTTCATATCGTTAGTAATGAGTAGTTTAAGCTGTGACATGTTTGATTTATGTTCGCACTAAATATAGCGCTTAGTACATACGTTTACGGTGAATTCGATTTTTAGACATCTCTTTATGAGTTCTTTTAACTGCAGCGGCTTTTTTACGCTTATTAACCCATGTAGGCTTCTCAAAATACTCTTTTTTCCTAACATCTGTAATAACACCAGCTCTATCACAAAGACGTCTAAAACGACGAAGTGCAATATCAAATGGTTCGTTCTCTCTTACTTTAATTGCTGGCATATGATAATTCCTTTATGATTCTTTTTTAGTCGCTTTAGCTTTAGTTTCTTTCTTAGGTGCAGCAGCTTTAGTTTCTTTCTTAGGTGCAGCAGCTTTAGTTTCTTTCTTAGGTGCTTCAATCACAACCTCATCTTGGCCTTCAAAGTCAACTAGTTGGACTAGCGCCATTGGAGCTTTATCACCTGTACGAAAACCTGCCTTTAAAATACGAATATATCCACCAGGGCGATCTTGATAAAAAGGGCCCAATTGCGTAAACAATTTAGCTACCATTGCATCATCTCTTAATTTCGAGAAAATATGGCGGCGATTAGCAACACTGTCTGCTTTAGCTCTAGTAATTAGGGGCTCAATAACACGCCTCAACTCTTTCGCCTTAGGAAGTGTTGTTTTAATTGTTTCATGCAATATTAATGAATTTGCCATATTCTTGAACATGGCCTTTCTATGCGATGAATTTCTATTTAATTGTCTACCTGACTTTCTGTGTCTCATTATTTATCCTTATTCACTCATTAGGTCAACTGGCGGCCAGTTTTCAATTTCTGTACCAAGTTCTAAATTTTTCTCTGTTAAAACTTCTTTAATTTCATTAAGTGACTTGCGTCCCAAATTTGGAGTTCTAAGTAAGTCTTGCTCTGATTTTTGAATCAAGTCACCAATATAATAGATCTGTTCGGCTTTCAAGCAGTTTGCAGAGCGAACTGTTAGTTCAAGCTCATCGACAGCCGATAAATACATTGGAGGAAAATCATCTGATGTTGGTTGTGGCTCCTCTTCAATTACTGGCTCCAATTCAACAAATGATGATAATTGGTCTTGAAGAATTGTAGCAGCTCTCTTCACAGCATCTTCAGCATTAACTGAACCATTCGTTTCAATAACAATATTTAATCTATCTAGGTTCACTTTTTGCTCAACCCTTGCAGACTCAACTGTAAAACTAACCCTTTTGATTGGGGAAAAGCTTGCATCTAGCTGAATACTTCCAATAGTCTCGGAATCAACTGTTCTAGCAACTGCAACATCATAACCAACGCCAGTACCGATAACGACAGTCATTCTAATTTTTCCACCTTCATTTACTGTGGCAATTACTTTCTCAGGATTAAATACAGAAACGTCGGTACCATTTGCTTCGATATCTGCAACTGTTAGTTCGCATGGCCCTTGTTTTTCAATAATAACTGTTGCACTTTCACTTGAATTTAAACCAATAGAGGCTTCTTTAAGATTTAGGAGTATATCTAGAACGTCTTCTTGCACGCCTTCAATCGTTGAAAATTCATGCATTACTCCATCAATTGCAACTTCTGTAATAGCAGAGCCAACCATAGACGATAATAATGTTCTTCTAATTGAATTTCCTAATGTATGTCCAAACCCTCTTTCAAAAGGCTCTAGAACTACACGGTATTCATTTTTAGATAACTCAACTGAATCTACTAGTTTTGGTTTTAGAAAATCTCTTGCACTTCCTTGCATATTTAATTCCTATTTAGAATACAATTCAACGATTAATTGCTCTGAAATATCTGAAGATAATTCATCGCGAGCAGGTACATTTTTAAAAACACCTTTCAATGCTTTGTTATCAACGTCCAACCACTCTGATAATCCGCTCTGGCCAGAAATTTCAAGCGCTAGCTGAATTCGGCTTTGTTTTTTTGCTTTTTCTCGTACAGAGATTTCATCATTTGCACTCACTTGAAAAGAAGGTATATTAACCAATTTTCCATTTACTACAATTGACTTATGAGACACTAACTGTCTTGCTTCCGCACGCGTTGATGCAAAACCCATTCTATAAACAACGTTATCAAGGCGACACTCGAGAAGAGACAATAAATTTTCTCCAGTTGGTCCTTTTTTTGCACTAGCTTTTTTATAATAAAGACTAAACTGCTTTTCTAATACACCATAGATACGTCTAACTTTTTGCTTTTCACGAAGTTGCAAACCATATTCACTACCTTTTTGACGACGGGCGTTTGCTCCGTGTACTCCAGGAAGTTGAGTTAATTTACATTTAGAATCAATAGATCTAATTCCACTCTTAAGCTCTAAGTCAACACCTTCACGGCGTGCTAGTTTACATGTAGGACCTGTATATCTTGCCATAATTTATCCTTATACTCTACGTTTCTTAGAAGGACGACAACCATTATGAGGTATAGGCGTCACATCTGTTATTGATTGAATTTTTAATCCTTGCGCATTCAAGCCTCGTATTGCAGAATCACGGCCTGGGCCAGGACCTTTAACACGAACTTCTACATTTTTCATTCCAAAAGCTTGTGCTTTTTCACCACAGTTACCAGCAGCAACTTGCGCAGCAAAAGGTGTCGATTTCCTTGAGCCTCTAAAGCCTGCACCACCTGAAGTTGCCCAGCATAGAGTGTTTCCATGACGATCTGTAATCATCACTATAGTATTGTTGAAAGTTGCATGAATATGTGCAATACCGTCAGAGACGACTTTTTTAGATTTCTTTTTAACTGTTTGATCTTTTGCCATAGTAACTTATGCCTTAATTATTTAATTAAACGACGCGGACCCTTACGAGTTCTAGCGTTTGTTTTAGTTCTTTGACCACGTAATGGTAAACCCTTTCTGTGACGGATACCACGATAGCAACCTAAATCTCTTAGACGCTTAATGTTCATTGCAACATCACGTCGCAAATCACCTTCAACTTCAAATTGAGAGATAGCTCCACGAATTGACTCTAGCTGATCTTCAGTTAGCGCAGACACTTTCGTGCTAGGCTCTAACCTTAGTGTTTTACAAATTAGTTTTGATCTAGTTTCTCCAATACCAAAAATTGATTGTAAACCAATTACAATATGTTTATTAGTTGGAATATTTATGCCTGCAATACGTGCCATATAATCTACCTATGCCTCAAAAAATTATATTTTTGAATGGATAATTCCATTCAAAATTTTATCGTTGAAAAATCGTGCAATTTTACTTTGTAAATCAACGCCTGTCAATGTCTTCAACCTTGTCTCTGCTTATGACGTGGCTCTTTACATATGACACGGATTACTCCATGCCTCTTAATAATTTTGCAATCTTTACAAATTCTTTTCACTGATGCTCTTACTTTCATAACTTGCCCTTACTTTAAATTTGCTTTACGCATTAAACCTTCATACTGATTGGACATCATATGAGATTGTGCCTGTGCTATAAAATCCATTACCACAACAACAATAATCAAAAGACTGGTACCACCAAAGTAGAATGGCACATTCCAATATAAAATTAAAAACTCAGGAAGTAGGCAAACTGCTGTAATGTAAATTGCGCCTACTGCTGTTAGTCTTGATGTTACGGCGTCAATATAATCAGCCGAATGCTGTCCAGGTCTAATACCTGGTATAAAACCACCTGATTTCCTTAAGTTATCTGCTGTATCTTTCGCGTTGAAAGTGAGGGCAGTATAGAAAAAAGTAAAAAAGATAATAGCAGCACCATAAAAAATTATATAAAGAGGTTGTCCTGGTGAAATACTTGAAGTAATATCTGCCAACCATCCCATTCCCTCAGATTGAGAGAACCAACCACCTAAAGTAGCTGGAAATAAAATAATACTTGATGCAAAAATTGGCGGAATCACACCTGCCATATTTATTTTAAGTGGCAAATAAGACGTCTGGCCACCAACCATTTTTCTTCCTTGCTGTCTTTTTGCATAATTAACAGCGATTCGCCTCTGGCCTCTTTCCATAAACACAACAAAAGCCATAACTAAAACAACCATAGCTAGCATTAGCACAACAACAAATACACTTAATTCACCCGTACCGACCATGCTAAGAGTATTTCCGAATGAAGCTGGAAGACCTGCAACAATACCAGCAAAAATTATCATCGAGATTCCATTGCCAATTCCTTTCTCACTAATCTGTTCACCTAGCCACATCAAGAAAAGTGTACCAGTAGTTAATGTAACCACTGTTACAAAACTAAACGTTAGACCAGGATTTGTAACTAACGCAACACCGCCGCCTGATTGAGATTGGAGCGCAATTGATACTCCATAAGATTGAAATACTGCTAAAAAAACCGTACCCATTCTAGTGTACTGAGTTATCGTTCTTCTACCTCGATCGCCTTCTTTTTTGAGCTGCTCAAATTTAGGGACAACTGATGTCATCAAGTTCATGATAATTGAAGAAGAAATGTAAGGCATAATTCCAAGCGTAAAAATTGATAAGCGCTCTAACGCTCCGCCTGAGAACATGTTCATCATTCCCAAAATACCAGTCCTGTTATCTTCAACTAGTGAGGCAAGCGCAGTCTGAGATATAAA
>CAJQTP010000035.1 GCA_905620445.1 uncultured Candidatus Thioglobus sp. | reverse complement strand
GCAAAAGAAGAAATTGAGCCCATCAATAAACCGGGAGACCTTGAGGGTTTAAAAATTAATAGTGCTGGAGAAGTAACTACAGCAGCTGGCTTTAAGGAAGCCTACCATCATTATGTTGAAGGTGGTTGGGGCTCACTACAATTTGATCCTAAATATGGCGGCCAAGGCGTTCCATTTGTTGTCGCTGCAAGCGTTCAAGAAATGTGGCACTCTGCTAACATGTCTTGGGGTCTTTGCCCCCTTCTTACGCAGGGCGCAGTCGAGGCAATAACCCATAATGCAAGCGACGAGCTCAAGCAGCGCTATCTCCCAAAGCTGATATCTGGCGAATGGAGCGGCACAATGAACCTTACAGAGGGTGATGCTGGAACTGATGTAGGCGCCCTTAAAACTCGCGCCACTCCTGAAGATAGTCATTATTTAATACGTGGTCAAAAAATATATATCACTTGGGGTGAGCATGATATGGCAGAAAATATTGTGCATTTAGTTTTAGCGCGACTTCCTAATGCCCCTGAAGGTGTTAAAGGCATTTCGCTTTTTTTAGTTCCAAAAATACTTGTAAATGATGACGGCTCTTTAGGCGAGCGAAATGACCTGAAAGCCTTGTCTCTAGAAGAAAAAATTGGAATTCACGCTTGCCCTACATGCGTAATGAGCTATGGCGATAAAACCGGTGCAATTGGCTTCTTAATAGGTGAAGAAAATAAAGGCATTCAGTGTATGTTCACAATGATGAATAATGCCCGACTAACTGTTGGCCTTCAAGGTGTTTCCGTTTCAGAGCGAGCTTATCAACAGGCCCTTAGCTTTTGTAATATTCGAGTTCAAGGGGTTGCTCCTGGACACAAAGAGGCTGGCCCAATAGTTAGGCACCCGGATGTTCAGCGCATGCTATCCAATATGAAATCTATAACAGAAGCCTCTCGTGCGCTGACTTATTCTGCGTGCGCTGAAGTTGATTTTGCTGATAGTGACTTACCAACTGAGAACCTTAATCAACACAAAAGAAGACTAGGAATTCTTACGCCAATCGTTAAAGGCTGGTGCACAGAAACCGCACAAGAGGTTGCCTCGTTGAGCCTTCAGTGTCATGGAGGAATGGGATATATTGAAGAAACTGGTATCGCACAAATTGTTAGAGATGCGCGCATATTGCCAATTTACGAAGGCACAAATGGAATTCAGGCTATGGACCTAGTCGGCAGAAAGATTATTAGTGATAACGGCCTAGGCATGAATGAATTAATCTCTGAAATGCAAGAATGTGCTAACAAGGATTCTTTAAAAGAACAGGTTTCAACTACACAACTAAGCCGCTTTAAAGATTCTTTATACGCGCTAGAAAGTGCAACTTCGCTTGTCTTAAGTAATTCTGAAAATAAACAACACTCTGGGCAAATAGCTTTTGAGGTCCTAATGATGGCAGGAACGATTACAGCGACTTGGCAAATGCTCAAAAGCCTTGATAAGGCAAAAATTGCCTTTGAAAGTAATGCCGTTTCAGCTGATTTTTTTGAAGAAAAATCTAAAACTGTAAAACACTTTTTAGACTTTATCTTGCCGAGGTATCTATCAAACTTTGCTACAATTTCGTCAGCATCTTAGTCAAACAAGCTAGGACTTTTATTTTTTAAATTTAGGTCTCTGACCTTACTCAGAACTTTGAAGAATTCTATATGCTGAGAATTGAATTATAATTTGTGCATATGACAGAAATATGACTGGCAATAAAAAATTATATTTTTTTTATCCGGACCATTAGCTCATTTTTTCGAAACATTGGCAGTGTCCATGGAGAATTAAATTGGGCAACCATAAAGCCTCCTTGTGTACTAACCTTATTCTTCTTAAGTAGTTCTGAGAATTTTTTTTGATACTCAATACTTCGAGCCTCGCTAACACGACCCCCAAAACTTAACACAGCTACGTCACCAAGATTTTCTTTCTCTATGGAAATGAGCTTAGTATTTGTCCTCGGAAGATCTTCAAAGGAGTGTTCTTTTGGCATTACAAAAGAAACAGTATAAGAATTTAAATCTGCAGTTGGGCAGTCTGTAATAACAGGTGCCGTCATTGCTATCTTCATCTCTTTATCATTGCCGCCAAAGATATAGCCTGCTATTCGTCTAAAGCCAGTTGAAGTAGAGCCTTTATATCCACCCTGAACATTTGTTGTGGCTATGATCATGTCGCTATAGCGCCTTACTTCAAAGGCTCCTTCTTTTGAAATAAGCTGATATTCTGGTGTTTCAATAGACATATTAAATACCCTATATTATTGTTTTTTTCCAAAATAAGGAACGAGAATAGGCGTGCTGCTCTTGTATTTTTGATACTCTTTATCGCTTCCCCACTTTTTATCTGCTTTGTCTTCTAAGAAAGGCAATCCACTTATTTTAGTAATAAGAAGATAAACAAACACGGGCGAAACAAGCGTTAAAAATTGCCAATCTGAGAGAAGTGGCAAGGAAATTATTGCAATACCGAGCCAGAGAACAACCTCACCAAAATAATTTGGATGCCTTGAAACTGCCCATAGCCCCTGTGAAATAAATTTATCTTTGTTTTCTTGAAGAGAGCTAAAATTCTTTTTTTGTTTATCTGAAATAGCCTCAAAACCAAAACCGAAGACCCAAACGGCGGCGCCTATTATAAAAAATAGGTCTAAAGGCTTTTCTGGGTTCGCAACAATTACAGTAATCGCATTAACTGTTGTTAGAAAAACCCAAAGAGCTGAAAGCGTCCATGTCATTAAAAACTTTGGATACGAATTCTTTATCTCTTTGAACCTTACATCCTCTCCAATTTTTAAAATCCTTATATAGAGAAAAGTTCCAAGCCTCAAGGTCCAAATAGTCACAAAAACTGCTACAGTTATTGAAAGAATAGATGCTGGCTGTTTTGAGCTGTAGAGTGCGAACACTACAATAATGACAATTAGAAGCGTTGCGATCATTCCTGTTAGATCAAAATACTTTTCATTTTTAGTGATAAGGGCCGGAATAGCAATGGCCCAATGAACAACAAAACTAGCGCCCGCGCATAGAAAAATAACTGGAACTCCATAAAGATAGAGCTCTGCATCTGAAGCTGCAAGCGCAACAAGAGATGCAATTACAATACAGGCAAAAATTGTAACTATGTGTGTAATATTATTTTTCATTGTATCCCTCTCATTAGTCACTTTGCTTCTTTATGGCTTCTTAAAAAGATAGTGAGAAACGCCCCATTCAGAGCCCTTATTAAAGCCAAAGAGAACCTCACACGACATAAAAAATATGCGCCACCTATAAAACCATTTATTGGCCTCACTTTGGCCATATGTATTTGAAAATAACTCCAATACTTCGGGCTTATTGCCATCCATCTTTTGGAGCCATGCGAGCGATGTTTTTTCATAGTGCGTTCCATCGACCCTCCAGTCTTGCTCTATCTTCATTTTATCTGGAAAACTCATCAAAAGCCTGTGTGAAGGCATTTGTCCACCACTAAAGAACTCTCTAGCCATCCAGTCGCCCTCGTCTTCATCTTCAAAGGGGTATGCAATTTTTTCATGCGAAAAGATATGAACAAACAGCTTTCCTCCTCGGTTGAGCCAGCCATTGACCCTACCAAGAAGCTCGTTATAATTTCGCATATGCTCAAACATTTCAATTGTAATAACTCGATCAAACTGTTTGTTTATTGAAAAATCATTCATGTCCTCTGTAATAACTTCGATATTTTTTAGATTCAGTTTCTTTCCTTTAGCTTCTATAAAACGCCTCTGATCATTAGAGTTGCTTACTGCTGTAATTTTGCTATTTGGAAAATTTTTAGCCATAAAAAGCGTCAAAGAGCCCCACCCACAACCAAGCTCCAATATTTCTTGGCCGTCTACTAGGCCAGCTCTTTCACAGGTCAGACTTAACATTTCATTTTCAGATTGCTCTAGAGTTAGCACCCCTTGTGGCCAGTAACCAGAGCTGTACTTTAGGCTCTCTCCAAGCACCAACTCAAAAAACTTTGGCGGCACCTCATAGTGCTGTTCATTGGCCTTTTCTGGAACCAGAGCAATAGGGCTTTCATTTAAAAACTCAATCCAAGACGAGTGTCTTTTTTCCATTTCAAGCTCATCAATGCTAGTTGCCTCTAAAAGCCTTTGAGTGCACAAGCGTTTAATTCCAAGCCGAATAAGCGTGTCTGGCAATAAGCCATTTTCTGCAAGTTTTATTAATAATTTAATCATTCTCTTAGTATGTAATTTTAGTGTTTTGTGAGTCAGGCTTGGCAAAAATAAACTGAAAGTCGCCGATTAAGTTTTCAAGAAATCCTGCTTCGCAGTAAACTAAGTAGAAGATCCAAATCCTTATGAAGGGGTCTGAAAAACCAAGGTCTCTGACTTGCGGCAATACTTTTTCAAAATCTTGGCGCCAGATTTCGAGTGTCCTTGCATAGTCAAGAGTTATATCCTCAGAATCAATCTTAACTAGGTCTGTTTTCTTTTTGATAGCATACTCTACTTGAGCTACTGAAATAAGGCAGGAGCCAGGGAAAATGTATTTTCTAATAAAGTCTACTGAATTTTTGTAAGCATCGAAGTCCGGGTCGTTATATGTTATTCCTTGAAGGGCCATTAAACCATTTTGCTTTAATAATGAAGATGCCTTTTCAAAAAAACCAGGGACATAATCAGACCCAACAGCCTCAATCATTTCAATCGAAACGACCTTGTCAAAAGCACCCTCAAGCTCCCTATAGTCTTTGTTTAACAAGGTTATCTTGTCACCTAGACCCTCTTTACTAATTAGATTGGCTACATAATTAAACTGGTTGTCTGAGATAGTCGTTGTCGTAACTTTACAACCATAATTTTTGACCGCGTGAACGGCAAAGCTTCCCCATCCAGTTCCGATTTCAAGAACATGGTCATTGCTATCAAGTTTTAGCTTTCTGCAAATCCTATCCAGTTTTTCTATTGAAGCCTCGTGCATACTTGAGTTCTTGTTTAGAAAAATACCGCTTGAATAAGTCATAGTTGAGTCAAGCCATAGCTTATAAAAATCGTTACTCAAATCGTAGTGCGCCAAAATATTACTCTTGCTTCCTTTCAGAGTGTTTTGTCTTAACTTATGAATTATTTTAGTAATTGGGTTTGTTAATCTTGCAAGTCCAGACTCAAGACCCTCCATGGTTTTTTTATTTTTTATAATGAGTCGTATTAAGCCAACCAGGTTATCGGCAGACCAATAGCCTGCGGTGTATGCTTCTGCCGCCCCATTGGTCCCCCCACTCCCTAAAAAGACATAAAACTCTTGAGAGGAAACCGTTATTGATGCATTAAGCTCTGACTTTGGTATACCGAATACGTGTGTTTTAGCACCATCAATTATGGTCAGTTCGCCTGTTTTTAGGCCTTTCAATTTTTTAAATAAAATCCTTTTAAAAAAAGATGTCATTCGCGTGCTTCTTTGCATTTCTTGAATAGTATTTGCTAGGCCATCAACTGAAAGCCTGTCTTTAGTTTGAGTTTCTTTTGTCATAATTTATCTGGATGTGTAAAAAATGGAGCTCTTTTTATATAGAGAATAAATGCCTGCCAATGGATTCTATAGACCACCATTAGAGTAATAAATGGAAATCTAGAAATTGCCTTAAAAAGCCCTGAATTTGTAAAGGCGCGCCTCTTTAGATTAAGCGTGACATTAAAAACTTTTTTGCCATCTTTAAAGTTTTTCATGTTTACGTTTAAAGCGTCTTCAGGTTGCGAAAAAAACCACTCATAGTCATGGTCCATTCCCCAAAAAGGGCTCACGTGTAATTGCTTTTTTGGCGTCGCGGTAAAGCCTGTTCTACTATTTTTTTCAGCCTGCTCTTCAATGAGATAGGCGTGTCTTTCTTTCCATGGCGTGTTTGTTACTTCAGCCATTATGGCTTCAACTTTTTCATCTGACTCATCAAAGCAGTAATAAAAGCTTACCGGGTTGAAGCAGTGCCCAAAGTATCTTAAGTGCGTTAAAAGCCTAATTGGCCCTTTAAAGTCTTTGCCTGTTTTTTCATGGAGTGTTTTCCGGACAGCTGTATCTAAGTCTAAGCCTGGATCTCCATGGTAGTCCTTCCTTTTAAATGAAACGAGTGCAGGCTTGTTGATGTTCCAAAGAAGTGATGGCTTCATAGTGGTGGCCAAAGATGAAACGTCAATATAGGCCATAAAAATTGGGTAGGTAAAAAACCGTTTAAACGGCGTATGGCGTTGATGACTAATCGTTCCCCAATACAGATGATGATTTTTTGAGAGCGTCATAAGGCCTTATCAAAAAACTTACAAACATCTAGGGCGCTGTTAACGCCGTCCTCATGAAAACCATTTCCCCAATATGCGCCGCAATAAAACGTATTGTTTACACCATTTATTTGACCCTTTTCTTTTTGCGCTTCTACGCCCTCAACCGTGAAAAGAGGGTGGTGATAGACTAGGGTTTTAATTATTTTACTTGGGCTGATCTCCCCATTACTATTCAAGGTTACTAAAAAATCAACCTTTGACCTTAATGATTGCAAAATATTCATGTTATAAGTCAGCGTTACAGGCTTACTTTGGTCTTTACTTAAAAGATAGTTCCAACTGGACCATGTGGATTTCTTTTTAGGCAAAATAGAGACATCAGTATGCAATAGTGCTATATTTTTTTGATAAGGCAAGGCGCCTAGAATTTTAGCCTCTTCTACGCTAGGGGTCTCTAGCAAAGCTAGTGCTTGATCACTATGCGTTGCAAATATAACTTTATCAAACTGATGAGTTGCCTCGTTTTTTTCACAAACAATCCCAATATTATTTTTACCTCTTATCACCCTTTTGACTGGGGTTGAGAGCAAAATTTTATGCTTAAATCCTGCAATTATCTTTGGAACATACGCCTTTGAGCCCCCTTTAATTACAAACCATTGAGGACGATTAAATATTTGAAGTAGGCCATGGTTTTTAAAAAATTTAATATAAAAAACTGCTGGCATTTCTGTTGTTTTATCAGCTGCCGTAGACCATATAGCGGCACCCATTGGAATTATATAATTCTCAATAAAGCTCTTGCTAAATTTATGGGTGATCAAAAAATCATGGATTGTTGTTGACTCGCGAAGGCTGTTTAACTCTGCGACTGACAGGCGATTAAACTTTATAATGTCTTTAAGCATTAACAAAAAAGAAGGCCTAAAAATATTAAGGCGTTGGGCAAATAAAGAGTTTAACGAGCCTCCAGAGTACTCAAGGTTTTTTTCTGGGGCCTTAACGCTAAAACCCATGGACGTTTTTTGAGTATCAACTTTAAGCCTTTGAAGAAGCTTTATAAAGTTAGGATATGTGTTTTCATTGTAAACAATAAACCCGGAATCAATTAGCCACTTCTTTTTATCCAGCTCAATTTCATGGGTATGGGTATGACCGCCAATATAATCATTGGCCTCAAAAACAGTAATATCGTGTTCTTTGTGAAGAAGGTACGCAGCCGTTAAGCCCGATATTCCGCTTCCAATAATAGCAATTTTCATAGTATAAAATCAAATATGTATTATAGAGCCCCCCTTTTTAGGCTACATACATATCATAACCAACAAATTGGTCACAATTTTTTAAAAAGACACGATTATAAAGGGTGTTTTTTTGAGTTGTATGTTTTTTTAGTGAAGAGGGGTATGAATGCCTATGCATATAGGAAATTAGAGAAAATAGGCTTTGCTTAATTCAAAAAAATATGGGATAATCGTTGCCTTTCAGCCAACATAAGCTGGAAGAAGGGCTAACTTGATGTTTATAAAGTTAGTATTTTAATGTATCACACAGAGCCCCAATATTAGCCAGGGTGCCTTTTTAATAAGGTTGGTTGATAGGCAATGTGGAAGTCTTAACCCAGGAGAAGAATATGGCGAAAGCGTCAATGAAAAAAATGTTAGAGGCAGGTGTTCATTTTGGTCACAGGTCTCGTTTTTGGCATCCAAAAATGGAGCCTTTTATCTACGGAACACGAAATGGTGTTCACATAATTAACCTAGAAAAAACCCTACCACAATTCAATGATGTGCTCAACTTTGCTAGCAAAACTGCTGCTGCTGGTGGGTCAATCCTTTTTGTTGGTACAAAGAGAGCAGCAAGCAACATTATTAAAGAAGAGGCAATTCGATGTGGAATGCCTTATGTCAACCATCGCTGGCTAGGCGGCATGATGACAAATTACAAAACTATTAAAGCCTCTATTAAGCGTCTTAAGGATCTTGAATTTCTTGCAGAAGAAAACTTTTCCCAGTTTACAAAAAAAGAAGCGCTCATTATGACTAGAGAGCAAGAAAAACTTGAAAGAAGTCTTGGTGGAATTAAAGACTTAGGCAGCATTCCTGATGTTATTTTTGTAGTTGATATTGGTCATGAAAAGAATGCTGTTCGTGAAGCTCATACTTTACAACTTCCAATTATTGGTGTTGTTGACACAAATCACAGCCCCGAAGGAATTGATTATGTTATAGCCGGAAATGATGACTCAATAAGAGCAATTGGTTATTATGCTAGAGAAATCGCTAATGCGATACTAGAGGCTAAAGCTTCAATCGTAGAAACCAAAGCTGCAGTTAAGAAATCTGCGCCTGCTGCTAAGACTGAAGCTGCTACTGAAGAAAAGAAGCCTGCTGCTAAGAAGACAGATACTGAATAAATAGCTATACAGAGTATATATAGGAGACAAATTATGGCAATTACAGCCGCTTTAGTTAAAGAACTAAGAGAAAGAACTGGTGCAGGCATGATGGACTGCAAAAAAGCATTAGTTGAGACCAATGCAGATTTGGAGGCAGCAATTGATTTAATGCGCGCATCTGGAGCAGCAAAAGCTGCAAAAAAAGCTGGACGTGTGGCCTCTGAAGGGCTTGTAAACGTTACTATCAGTGAAGATAAGATGCATGCTGCAATTCTTGAAGTTAACTCTGAAACAGACTTTGTAACTAAGGGCTCGGCTTTTATTGAGTTTGTTGATACTTTAGGCGCCCTGGCGTTAAAGAATAAACCAGAATCTGTTGAAGTTTTTTCAGAGCAAAAACTAGACTCGGGCATTACTGTTGATCAGGCTAGAGAAGAAATAATTGCTAAAATTGGTGAAAATGTTTCAGTTAGAAGAGTTCAAATTGTCAGCACTGAAAGCGGTGTTTTAGGCGCATACAAGCACGGCGAGAGAATTGCTGTACTTACAGTGTTGTCATCAAATGATGCAGAGCTTGCAAAAGATGTTGCTATGCATATTGCAGCCTCAAAGCCCGAATGTGTAAGTGAAGACCAGCTCTCACCTGAGCTTCTTGAAAGAGAAAAAGCAATTTTTATTGAGCAAGCGAAAGAAAGTGGCAAGCCTGATAATATTATTGAAAAAATGATCGTTGGCAGAATGAAAAAATTTGTCAATGAAGTTACTCTTTATGGCCAATCTTTTGTTAAAGACCCCGACACTACCGTTGGCGCTTTAGTGAAATCTAAAGGTTCAGAAGTTGAGTCTTTTATTCGGTATGAAGTTGGTGAAGGTATAGAGAAAAAAGAAGATAATTTTGTTAAAGAGGTTATGGCTCAGGCCCAAGGCTAAATAAAACTCTTCAAAAAAAGGCGCCTCAGGCGCCTTTTTTTATAATTAAAATTTACAATATTTACATGCTGGTCTTGTCTTTAATAATTAACTTCATTATTGCAGGCATCAAGAAAAAGTCTGCCAACACAGCAACTAAAATTGCACTAGCTGTTAAAACACCAAAGTCAAACATGTTATTCATTTGAGAAAAAGTCAGCACAAGGAAGCCAAGGGCAAGAACTATAGATGTCAAAGTAATGGCTCTTCCAGTACCAAGCAATGTAAGCCTTACCGCCTTATCAACATCATTATATTTAAGCTCATATCTTCTAAAGTTATGCATAAAGTGAACGGTATCGTCAACAGCAAGCCCAAGTGCTATTGCGCCAATTAATAAAGTGAACATATCAAGAGGCATTTTAAAGATAACCATAATTGTTGAAAGAAAAATTATAGGCAAAATATTTGGAATCATACTAATAAGGCCAATTTTTAAATTGCCTATTAATAGCACCATAAGAATAGTAATCAACGAAAATGCAAGGACATAACTAAACGCACTACTATAGATTGCCTCTTCAAAAGTTACGGTCATCAAAGTTCCAATACCTGTAAAAGTAACTTTAGCAAGAGGGCCAAACTTTTGATCTAGGTAGACCTGGGCACTATCTATAAAAATATTGGCCTCGAGTGAGTCAATAAAAGGTGTTTTTAATGTTAGCCGAGCTTTAGAGTAATTTGCATCTACAAGGCTCGAAAGGTCATCATTACCACTGCTTTCAAAAAGCAAAAATTCCTGGGCAATCAAGTCAGGATCGTCAGGAATAGCATAATACTCTTCACGATTTTCATTAAGCGCTCTATTTGTTTCCTTAATAACGTCAATATAACTAATAACTTTACCAACAAACATATTTCCTGTTGAGATGGAGTTGATATTTTGGGAAACATCATCAATCACCCTTAAAAGCTCTGGGTTATAAAGGCCATTTGTTTCTCCAGTATCAATAACAACTTCAAGCGTAAGGGAGCCCTTCAGATTTTCATCTACTGCCTCAGTTGCAATGCGTGCAAAGTTGTCCTCAGGAAGCCATTGGAGCGGAAAATGTGAGAACCTTAGCTGTGCTGCAACTATAGCCGCACAAATTATCAACACAGTGCTGACTGAAACTATGAGCTTAGGGCGTCCAGTTGCAAATACACTTATTCCAATAAGGACTCTGTCCATTAGAGTTTGGCCGTCTTTATCAGTACTCGTACTAAGCGCGCTAACCTTAGTTATTGATATTAAAGCAGGCAAAAAGACAAGAGTAAATACTAGGCCAATCATTACACCGCTACTCGCAAAAATACCAAGATCGGCTACGGGCGCAACTCCAGAAAAAGAGAAAGACCACAAGCCAACGGCAGTAGTAATAGACGTCATTATAATTGCCAGGCCCGAATGACCCATTGCATATCTAAGAGAGGTTTTTTTGTCATTTGTTGTAGCAAAGTCCTTATAAAAAACAGCCAGTAAATGGATAGATGCGCTGGTTACAACTGCCAACAAAAAGGTTGGCATAATTTGGGTGGCCATTGTAAAGGGGGCTGAAAATACCGACATTAACGATACGGTGGTTATAAGCGTAAGAGATACACAAGCCAATGGCAATATAACTCCTGAAATTCGCCTAAATAGAGCAAATAAGACAACCATGATAACGACCATCATCAAGCTAATAAAGACAACTGAATCGTTCATTAAGGCTTGTTTAAAAATTCCCGCAATTGCCGCCGAGCCTGATAAGTATATTTTAAAATCTTCTCCATCAAAACGCTGCATGATGAGCTGAGTTTTTGCAATTATTTCGTCGTTCTCGGCATCGGTTAAATACACCCTCTGTCCGCCTAAGCTATCATCATCAAACTCTAGGCCATCATCAAACTCTAGGCCGTCATCAAACTCTAGGCCGTCATCAAACTCTAAACTATCTGGCTCATTCGATAGCCCTTTATTCGAATATGTTTCTGTGTCTATCGTAACAGTAGTCATTGTAAAGTCTTCGCTGTAAAGCGAGTTTTCGTAAAGACTATTACTGGTGACTATTTCCTTAAGTTTGAATAGGGCTTCTTCGGTTTCTGGAGGGCTATCAATTAAAGGCTCGACAATTAGCTCTCCCTCAATACCGTAGGTGTTTCTAGCGTTTATTAGAGAGTCAACCCCTTTAATATTTGGAAGTTCGCTCTCTAGAGCGTCATGGAAGCTGTCAAGCTTCTTTAAGAAACTTAAATCAAAAATGTTTCCAGTTTTAACAGCGATCATTAGCTTTTCGTCTCTACCAAACTGATCTCTAAATATGTCGTACTCAACTCGCATTGGGTCAGTCTTGTGTAAAAACCCTTCGGTAGTTGTATCAATCTTCAAAGATGGTAGTTGCGAGCCAAGAGCCGCCACAAGAAGAAAAATAACTAGTATTGTTTTCTTTGCGTTTTCAAAAAGCCAATCAGAAAATACCTCTATTTTTGCTTCAGTTTTTGTTCGCCAATTCATTTTATTTTAAAGTTAGTTGCAATATTGAGTATATAGGGGCTTCATACGAAACTTAAAGCCTGCATATTATATGTTAGACATTAAAGGGTAAAGTTGGAATTCTAAAGATAGAGTCTCAAGAGTTAGATGAGCTTTTTTATAGCGGCTCTATGATAGCTTTTGGTTTACTTTCTTGGTCTTGATTATTTTTCATTGCTCGCCAAGAGACATAAAGGCCACTAAGAATAATGATAATTAATCCAAGAATCGCTTGAATATTTGGCATAAAACCAAAAATTAAATAGCTCAAAATAATAGCAACTACGATCTCAAAATAATTAAAGGGGCTTAGCTCTGAGGCGCTCGCAAATTCAAAAGCTTTAATAATCATAAAGTGGGAAGTTGCAGCAAAAAAACCCATTGCAGCGCCCATTAATACCGCTTTTAAATCAGGCATTACCCAATGAATTGCTGCTAGTGGGGTCATTATCAGCAGGCCCACGATTGCAGAATAAAACAAGGTCAAAACTGGTGGCGCACGAAAAGATAGTTTTTTAGTTATGATAATATAAAGGGCATAGCAAAATCCTGCGACTAAGGCAAATAATAAAGTCGGATCAAACTGCTCACTATCAGGCTGAAGAACCACAATAACACCTATAAACCCTATTAAAACACCAACACCAATAAATAAATCAAAACGCTCTCCTAAAACAAAAGGCGAAAGGATTGCAACAACAAGGGGTGAGATAAATAAAAGCGTAAGCGCTTCTGGGATATCGTTGGTTACAATAGCTGCAAAAAAGAAAAGTGTTGCTAGAGTAAGCATCAGGCCCCTTAAAAACTGAAGACTAGGCTTTTCAGGAACCGAAAACAGCTTAACTTTTTGCCAGATTATCATTGGCAACAACCAAATAGCGTGGAAAAAAAATCGCGTCCACGTGACTTGTGTTACTGGATAGTCTTCACTTAGGAGTTTAGCAAAGATGTCCAAAAAAGGAACAATTGACATTCCTAGAAGCATTAAGCCTATTCCTTTAAGTACTTTTGTATTTGTAAGCTTCATTAAATCGAAATTAAGAAAGAGTGATGATTGTACATAACAACATTGAGGGGCTGTTTGAATAACGCTCGAATGAAAACAACTAGATTTGGTGCCGTCGGACGGAGTCGAACCGTCACAGCTTGCGCTACAGCCCCCTCAAGGCTGCGTGTCTACCAATTTCACCACGACGGCTTTAATTAATTGCTTGGAATTTCGCTTTCGTCTGAATCAAACCCATCATCACTCATTGTTGTCTGGGACATAATGCTTTGGTCTGTTTCTGTTGCTGACCTTTCATTTGAAGCAAAGTACGCAAGACTTATGCTGGTTACAAAAAAACCAATAGCCAAGACTGCAGTTAATTTATATAAAAATGAATGCGCGCCTCTAGCTCCAAAAACTGAGCCTGCTGCTCCAGAACCAAATGCAGCGCCCGCATCTGCTCCCTTTCCATGTTGTATTAATATTAGCCCAACTAGACCAAGAGCTAATAACACATGAATTACTAAAATTATTTGAAATGTCATATTTAACCTGCCTTACATATTTGTAAAAAATCTTCTGCTTTAAGTGCAGCTCCGCCAATTAGCCCGCCATCAATATCTGGACAAGAAATTAGCTCCATAGCATTGCCTGCATTCATACTTCCACCATATAGTATAGGTGTTTTTTGAGCAATCTTTTCACTACTCTCGCCTAAAAGGTTTCGTATAAATGAATGCACTGCTTGTGCTTGTTCTGGTGTTGCTGTCATGCCTGTTCCTATGGCCCATACTGGCTCATAAGCTACAATAATATTATGAAAAGAATCAATTCCAAGAAGCTCAATAACAGCATTAAGCTGCTCCTCAACAACCGCCTCAGTTTTTCCAGCCTCTCTATGCTCTAAAGACTCTCCAACACATAAAAGTGGGGTCAATCCAGAGTCTAATGCGGCTTTAGTTTTTTCTGCTACAACCGAGCTTGTTTCGCCGTATAGGCTTCGTCTTTCAGAGTGTCCAACGATAACGTGTTTAGCGCCAAAGTCTTTTATCATGTCCGCACTGACTTCACCAGTGAATGCGCCTGATGAGTTTATATTGAGGTTCTGAGCGCCAAGTTTTAAATTACTACCATCTATTAAAGACTCGACCTGGGACAAGTATGGAAAAGGAACGCAAACCAAAACCTCTGAATTAACGCCGTCCATCCCAGACAATATTCCGCCAATTAAACTCTTAACAGAGCCTTTATTAGCGTTCATTTTCCAGTTTCCAGCAATAATCGTTTTACGCATACTTTTAAGCCCATACAAAAAGAGGGCAATGTTACTCTAAAACAAGCACAAAATCAATTGCGAAATAGGCTTTAACCCTCCCCTGTGTTGTCTTTACTTAAGGCTTGGCATTTCGCGCATAAACATAGCCTTTTGTATTTCTTGCTCTGGCTCCTCAAAATTTTGCGCAGCAAGGTGGCCTAAAAAAACTGCGTCTGCTATCAAGCCAGGCGACTCAGCATCGCCTATTAACTGGATGTGTTTTCTTTTGCCGCCTTCAATGCTATTGTTTTGCTCGATCAACTGATCGTAAAGCGTTGTATTTGGAATGCGCTCTGTAACCATCACTATTGCTGAACATTTAACATGTGTTATCTCTCCAGTAAACACACATTGGAGATTAAGACTTTGACCTTCAGCCTTGACTATAGACTTATTACAAATAATATTAACACCATTAAGAAGCAGTGATTTTTGAACTCTCTTTTGCTCTAAGGTTGACTCCGTCCACGGAGACACTATGCTTGCAGGGGTGATAAAAATTACCTCATGATGATCAGAGCTCAAATGATCTGCAACAACCCCGCCCAAGTATCCTTGCTCATCATCGTAAACAACAACAGGACCTTTTAAGTTTTTACTGTCTTTTATTACCTCTTCTGGGGTAAGCACATTAAGCGACTCCATGCCTTGAATTGGTTTTCTTCTACTTCTTCCAACACCGTCTTTTCGCCAACTAGAGCCAGTAGCTAAGAATATATTATTTATTCCAAGTTCATTGATATGAGAAAAAGTTAATTCACTTTCTTTGTAGATTTCTATATTATTTTTTTGTTGTATCTCATAAAGCCTGTTGTCAGCAACTCGCTTCCAGGCAGAAAGACCTTTGAGGCCAGCTTCAAAAATCACCCTGCCTCCTAACTTATTGTCTGCCTCAGCCAAAGTTACATGATAGCCGCGCCTTGCCAGTTGTAAAGTGCACTCTAATCCGGATGGGCCAGATCCAACAACAAGCACTTTTTGGTCTGTCTTTTTAGGTTTAATTGATTCCGGGTCCCAGCCTCTTCTCCACTCTTCTCCCATAGTAGGGTTTTGAGTACATCGAATTGGCACTGCAAAATTGTCACTTGAAACACAAATATTGCAGCCGATACATTCTTTTATTTGATCGGTGTTTCCAGCTTTTATTTTGTTGGGAAGATAGGGGTCTGCTATTGAAGGTCTCGCTGCGCCAATAAGATCTAAAGCTCCGCGATCAATAAGGCTGACCATTAAGTCTGGAGAAGTAAGCCTTCCAACACCAACTACTGGTTTTGTTGTTATACTTTTTACAAACTCAACATATGGGATTTGGTATCCCTCATTTGGCTCAAAACGTGAAGTTTGAGAGTCGTTGGCCCAATCAGAAACATTAACGTCCCATAGATCAGGAATCTCTGCCAGCATTTCAACTACAGCTCTACCTTCTTCGAAGAACTGCATTCCATCTTTACCCTTAAGCTCGTCAACGGCAAACCTAAAAGCAACCGCACATGTGTCTCCAACAGCATCTTTAGTCTCTTCCAATAATTCTCGTGTCAAACGAACGCGATTTTCAATGCTGCCGCCATACTCATCAGTCCGGTTGTTAATTTCTGGAAGGAGAAACTCTTGAGTAAGTGTCATCCCATGGCCAGCATAGACATAAATAATATCAAACCCAGCGGCCTTGGCATTTATCGCTGCCCTTCGGTGCCAAGCCCTGAACTCAGCAATATCTTTTTTACTCATTCGCGTAGTTTGCTTGGGATAAATAAGGTCTATTGACTGGCTTACGGGTGAGATAGTAGGAAGCCTTGAATATAGGTTGGCAGCATGATTTCCATTGTGGGCTAACTCTATCGCCGCAAGAGCGCCATGCTCATGAACTGCTTCTGTCATAAGGCGTAATGCTGGAATATCTCTTTTGTCCCAGATTCTTTGTTCTACATATGGGGAAAGGTCTGAGCTTGGATGAATTTCTGTCTCCTCTGTGCTGACAACGCCCCAGCCGCCTTTTGCTTTTAGAGCCCTCATTGCTGCGTGAGCTTGCGGCCTTTGGTGTCCCATACCACAACAATGAGGAACTTGATAAAAGCGATTTTTTGTAACAACAGGGCCAATCCTAACAGACTCAAAAAGTCTACTATATGGGTTATTTTTCATGTGTCATTTTTTCCAGTTTTCAAGTGTTTGAAGATCAAATTTATTATCTAAATTATATAGATATGAAGTTAATAGAAAACAACAAATCTAAAGGGCTAAATATCAGCTTATTCTAACAAAGGCTTTAATCATCTTTAGGCTTATTACAGGTATCATTGGCATATTGTTTTCCTATTTAATCTTTCTTTCTTATGTCTCAAACTTGGGTCCAGTGCCTAGAATCCCTAAAAAATACACTACCATTAGGTGAGTTCAGTGTATGGGTTAAACCCCTAAAAGCAGCCGAAAGAAACGAGACACTTTACCTATATGCCCCTAGTGCATCTGCTCTTAAATATATCAACAATCACAAAAATATTGAGGCTGCAATTGTTTTAGCGGTGTCAGAGTTTGATCGGAAACTAAAAGTTAGATTTGGGGTTGTTGATTCGAGTAAAAAAAGCGCGGCTCAAACAAAACATCACACAACTCCACTGTTCCCAGAATATACTTTTGAGAGCCTGGTTTTAGGAAGCGCCAATCAAGTAGCCGCCCTAGCAAGCAGACAAATTGCGGAGAAGGTTGGCGCGTCCCCATACAACCCTTTTATTATTTATGGCGAGTCTGGCCTTGGAAAAACTCATTTAATGCAGGCTGCAGGACACTTAGCCCTAGAAAAAAATCCAAATACTAAAATTATATATGTTCCGTTAATGGATTTTGTAAGAAACATTACAACCAGCCTTCGGCACAATACAATAGAAAATGTTAAACTTTTTTATCAATCTGCCGACTTGTTGTTGGTTGACGATATTCACCTAATAGCTGGGAAAGATAAATCACAAGAAGAGTTTTTTCATATTTTTAATTTTTTGTTTAGCACAAAAAAACAAATCATTTTTACGTGTGACCAACCCCCTAAAAATATTAAAGATCTCGAAAATAGGCTTAAAACTCGTTTTTCTCAAGGGTTAAATTTACAGCTTTCGCCACCAGAACTAGAAATGAGGGCAGCTATCTTGTTAAAGAAATCTCAAAACCCTCAAATATCACTAAACCTTAGTGAAGATATCGCACTTTTTATTGCGAGCCATGTTGTGTCAAATGTTAGGGACCTTGAAGGGGCGCTTCTAAAGCTTAAAGCTTTCGTAGACTTTTCCCAAATAGACCATTCGTATATAACTAAGGATGTTGTAGAGAGTGCGCTTGGTGATCTTATTAAGCCAAAAAAACTTATTATTGAAGTAAACGAGGTCCAAAAAACAGTTAGTAAATATTACGGAATAACAGTTTCTGATTTAATTTCAAATTCACGAAAACAACATTTAGTCAAAGCAAGACAAATGGCGATCTACTTATGTCACGAACTAACATCATTGTCGCTAGCAAAAATAGGTCAAAATTTTGGAAACAGAGACCACTCTACAGTTTTGTATTCTTGTGAAAAACTTAAAGGGCTTTTGAACACAAACGAAGAGATCAAAAACGATATTGAAAATATTACAATTAAAATTACTAACATATAAACAAAAAATTGATAGTTGAGCTGTTGATAAGAATCAAAACATCTTATAATTGGAACAACAACTAACAATAGTGTAAAAATAAGGCTGTAGATACTAACAAGATATACACCCCTTATGCCTTTGATTTTAATGAGAAAAAAATAGAAATTAACAGAAAGTATGTTGACTAATAATAACAATAATTAATTTATAAAGATAAGCAGCCTATGAACACTGAACTAAGCGTTGAAGAATTAATTGAACCATTACAAACCGTGATTGGAGTTGTTGAAAAAAAACAAACCCTTCCAATACTCTCACATGTTTTGATTCAATTAAAAAACAAAACCTTAACCCTTACAACCACCGATATGGAGCTTGAAATAAGCGCTTCTAGTGAAATAAAAAGTGAAACAGAGGTAACGTTCACTATATATGCAAAAGACCTAATAGACATAGTAAGAAAACTTCCAGAAAAAACTAAGATTAAATTTAAAATTGAAGAAAATAAGGTTTATCTAAACGCAAATAAAAATACATTTGAACTTAACACATTCAATCATTTAGACTTCCCAGCGCTTCCTAAAACACAAAACACAAGTGTAATAAAAATTAAACAAGAGTCACTAAAAGAATTGATTGAGAACACAAGTTTTTCTATGGGAAATCAAGATATTAGGGCCTACTTAAACGGACTATTTTTTGAATTAAATAAAGACTCTTTAACAGTTGTAGCAACAGATGGACATAGGCTTTCAATTGGTGAGCTTAAGCAAAGTAACAACCTAGAAGAAAGAAAAACAGTAATTCTTCCAAGAAAAGCCGTTCTAGAGCTTACTAAGCTTTTAAATAAAAGCGCTCAAGATATGGCGGAAATTCATTTGTCAGATAATTATTTTTCACTAATAGATACGAACACAAAAATTATTAGTCGTTTGATTGATGGAAATTTTCCAAATTATAAGCAGGTTATGCCTACAGACTTTAGCAATACAATAGTCATAGATCGAGCCGATTTTCTCTCAAGCCTACAACAAGCTTCAATTTTTGTTGATGAAAGAACGAAGGGAGTAAAACTAGTTTTTAGAGACGATAAATTAAGTATTTTTTCACACTCAGAAAGAGGAAGGGCAGAAACTCAAATAGAGGTTACAAAACAAGAAAAAGAGCTTGAAATTGCTTTTAATATTCACTATCTAATTTCTGTATTAGAAAAACTAACCTCTAAGGAAGTCAACATGGTTATACCTGGAGGGGAAAACAAATCTTGTCTACTAAGCGCCATGGGTGATGAAAGTTATCAATACATAATTATGCCAATGAGAATATAGCCAAAAACATTAAATGGCAATAATTGAGAAACTACATGTCGCAAGATTTAGAAATTTAAACGATCAATATTTAGAACCCAACAAAAACATTAATTTAGTTCTTGGTTCTAATGGTCAGGGAAAAACAAACTTTATAGAGTCTATATACTATCTAGGACACAACCGATCCTTTAAAACAAAAAACATTAAAGACGTTATCCCGTTTGACGAAGAGCTTGTCCAAATAAACGCAATAATAGACGGGGAGAAAATAACCCTCAACAAATCTAAACATAAAAGCACCATCTTAGTTGGCGATGAAAAAATTTCAAGCAACAGTCTTTTAAGTCAGCGCCTACCAACTCAAATTATTTCTCCGGACAGAGGTTTTGTGGTTGGAGGAACGCCAAAATTAAAAAGATCCTATCTGGATTGGGGGGTTTTTCACGACAACAAAGAAATATTAAAAACATATAAGTCTTACAATAAAACTCTAAAAAATATAAACGCAATCCTGGCAGGTAAAAATCAAAACCAGCTTGATGAGTGGCTTTCACAACTTTCTTTTTTGTCTGTTGAAATATCTCAAGCAAGAACCAACTATATACAAAAACTTGTCAAAATACTTGAAGAAAGCTCTTTACAAAAACTAGAAAGCTTTATTGAGTCAACAAAAAACCTTGAGTTTAAATTACAAACAGGGTGGACAAAAGACGTAGACGGCCTGAACCAAAACGAAATTATTACGTACCTTCAAAATAACAAAGATTCTTTTATAAGAACAAAACATCTGGGACATGGTCCCCATAGAGCAACCGTTGATTTTTACTTAAATAAAAAAAACGAAGGCTTTCTTTCAAGGGGCGAACAAAAAAAACTATCTATTGTTTTTTGGATGCTTCAAGTACTGGTTTTAGCCAAAGAAAACTCTGACCCAGTTGTTCTAATTGATGACATTTCTTCTGAGTTAGATCAAAAAAAAATTAACTCAATACTTGATTTTTTAACAAACCTAAATATTCAAATATTTATAACTGATATTGGAAATAAAGAACTTCCTTTAGACCCAAAAAAAACAAACATCTACCACATCAAAAAAGGAATTATTGTTAGCGCATAAGATATAAATTTACTATTACAACAAGGTGAAAAATGTTGTATGATTTATCGATAAAGTTGATACCCGTGGTATAATAAATTCATTTTATAAAGGGCATTTATGACTGAAGAATACCAAGCCTCCAATATTAAAGTTTTAAAGGGTTTAGACGCCGTTAGAAAGCGCCCTGGAATGTATATTGGTGACACAGATGATGGTACTGGTTTACATCATATGGTGTTTGAAGTTGTTGATAATTCAATCGACGAAGCCCTTGCTGGTCACTGCTCAAAAATAGAAGTTGTAATACATGACGACAACTCTATTTCAGTAACAGATGACGGTCGCGGAATTCCGGTTGATATTCACCCAGAGGAAGGAATATCTGCAGCTGAAGTTATTATGACTGTGCTGCATGCAGGTGGTAAGTTTGATGATAACTCGTATAAGGTTTCTGGTGGTCTTCATGGGGTGGGTGTTTCTGTTGTTAACGCGCTCTCTGAAACATTAAAGCTAACCATTCATAGGTCTGGTGAAAGCTATGAGCAGGACTATTTGCTTGGTGTTCCAACATCATCAATTAAAACCATAGGAAAATCAGACAAAACAGGCACAACAATTCACTTCAAACCAAGTGTTGAAATTTTCGCTGAAACAGTTTTTAAGTTTGAAACCTTGTCAAACAGATTGCGTGAATTGTCTTTTCTAAATTCAGGCGTGCATATTGAAATTAATGATGAGCGCACTGATCAAAAAGATGTTTTTGTTTATGAGGGGGGCATTAAAGCTTTTGTAGAACACTTAAACAAGTCTAAAAACCCAATCCATAATGATATTATTTCAATTTCTACAGAGAAAGACGATATTTCCGTTGACGTTGCACTTCAGTGGAGTGACTCATATAACGAAAGTGTATATTGCTTCACTAACAACATTCCACAAAGAGATGGTGGAGCTCATCTTGCTGGCTTAAGGGCCGCATTAACGCGAACCCTTAATAACTTTATAGATGCTTCAGGCTTAGCAAAAAAAGAAAAGGCCGCTATTACTGGTGAAGATACTCGAGAAGGTTTGACTGCTATATTGTCAATCAAGGTTCCAGACCCTAAGTTTTCCTCACAAACAAAAGACAAGTTGGTTTCATCTGAAGTTAGGGCGCCAGTTGAGTCCTCTGTAAGTGAGAAGCTAAGTGAATATCTTCTTGAAAATCCTGCAGAAGCTAAAATCATTATTGGGAAAATTTTTGATGCCTCTAGGGCCCGTGATGCTGCTAGAAAAGCACGTGAAATGACTCGTCGAAAAGGGGCTTTAGATATAGCCGGCCTTCCAGGTAAGCTAAGTGATTGTCAAACCAAAGACCCTGCTGAATCAGAAATTTTTTTAGTGGAAGGAGACTCTGCTGGAGGCTCTGCCAAACAAGGTAGAGACAGAAGAACACAAGCAATTCTCCCTCTAAAAGGTAAAATTTTAAATGTAGAAAAAGCGAGATTTGAAAAAATTTTATCTTCCCAGGAAGTTGGAACACTTATTACCGCGCTTGGTTGTGGTATTGGTAAAGAAGAGTACGATATTACAAAGCTAAGATATCATAAGATTGTTATTATGACCGACGCCGATGTTGATGGAGCGCACATTAGAACATTGCTATTGACGTTCTTCTATCGCCACTACCCAGAGCTGATTGAGAATGGTTATTTGTTTATTGCCCAACCACCGCTTTATAAAATTAAAAAAGGTAAGCAAGAGCGTTATCTTAAGGATGATATTGAGCTTAATGAGTATCTCCAGCAGGAGGCTATCCATGACGCGAGCCTTTTTGTTAGCAAAGATGCTCCAGCAATTCAAGGGGTGGCTCTTGAGAAGCTTGTTTCTAGCTACTACAACACAATTGGTACTATTGAAAAGCTTGGTAAAAAATATAATGAGCCTTTGTTAATGTCAATGTTAGGAATGCCTAAAATGGACTTAACTGATGAAAAAAAATCAAAAGAATGGTGTATTAAGCTACAAGAAAAAATGAATGACAACAGTTCGATGTCTGAGCAGAATATTTTAGAGTTCAAGAATAACAGCGTCCTGTATTCTTTGAAAACTTATGGGGTAGAGGTAACAAATATTTGTCTTGACGAAGCCTTTTTTAATTCTGCAGAATATAAAAAAATAGAAGCCTATTCTGATCAAGTTGAAACTATGTTCGATGAAGAAACATATATTCAAAAAGGCGCAAAAGAAATTAAAACACCTAATTTTTCTACTGCTTTAAATTTTTTATTGGTAGAGGCAAGAAAAGGACAAGGATTTCAAAGATACAAGGGGCTGGGCGAGATGAATCCCGATCAGCTTTGGGATACTACAATGAATCCTGAAACCAGAATAATGCTTAGAGTGAAAATTGAAGACGCTATAGCTTCTAATGATGTGTTTACAACATTAATGGGAGATGAGGTGGAACCAAGAAGGAACTTTATTGAACAAAATGCCCTTAAAGTTGATAATTTAGATTTTTAATTAATTAAACCCCCGTGATTTTAATTCAAGCTGTTATGAATTTATTTATTAACAGTTAGATTAGGTTTGTAAGATAATAAATAAAGTTTTCTTACAATTGGTGGGGCTATGTCTAAAAAACATCCGGTAATTGCCATAACTGGGTCGTCTGGTGCTGGTACATCGACCGTCAAAAATGCATTTAATCATATTTTTTCCCGAGTTGGGGCAAGGCCATTAATTATTGAAGGCGACAGCTTTCATAAGTTTGACCGTAAGCAAATGAAAGTTGCTATGGAGCTAGAGGATAAAAAGGGAAACAAATACTTTAGTCATTTTGGTCCAGAAGCAAATCATTTTGATTTGATTGAGAGTACCTTTAAAGACTACGGCGAAAAGGGCCATTGTCAGCGCCGCTACTATATTCATTCAGATGATGAAGGCATTCCTTTTGGAAAAAAAGCTGGAGAGTTTACAGATTGGAAGGATGCAGGCAGAAACAGCGATCTGCTTTTTTATGAGGGGCTTCATGGTGGAGTTAAGGACGGAAGTATAGATACCGCAAAATTTGTAGACTTATTGATAGGCGTTGTTCCAGTTGTAAATTTAGAGTGGATTCAAAAGATTCACAGAGACAAGGAGCAAAGGGGCTATTCTGCCGAGGCAACGGTAGACACAATTCACAGAAGAATGTGGGACTATATAAACTACCTTACACCTCAATTTTCAAGAACCCATATTAATTTTCAGAGAGTACCAACGGTAGACACTTCAAACCCTTTTATTGCAAGAGACATACCCACTCAAGACGAAAGCTTTGTGGTTGTAAGGTTTCAAGACCACAAATACTGTGATTTTGTTTATTTACAAGACATGGTGGCAGGCTCTTTTATGTCTCGACCAAATACCTTGGTTGTCCCTGGAGGTAAAATGGGGTTTGTCATGGAGCTCATATTAAGAGAGCAAATAGAAAAGATGTTAGATCACTAACTGTATTAACAATAAACTTTATTTAACAACCATATTTATAAGCTTGTTTGGCACAACGATAATTTTAATTATTTCTTTGCCATCTATGTGTTTGCTAACGCTCTCATCAGAAAAAGCCAACTCTTGTATCTTTTGATTGTCTGAGTCTAGTGGGGCAATAATTTTTGCCCTTAATTTTCCATTAACCTGGGCAATGATTTGCACATTGTCTTGGACAAGTGCAGATTCGTCAACAATCGGCCACTTGGCGTCTACAACAGCTTCTTTTCCACCAAGTAAAAACCAAAGGTGGTGACATAGATGAGGAATTACTGGGCTAAGGCACTTTACCATGATTTCAATTGACTCTTGCCTAACAGCGACACCTTTTTCAGACATGTCTGTAAACTTAGATAAGGTGTTATTTAGCTCCATCATAGTTGCTATAGCCGTATTAAACGAATGCCTTCTGCCTAAGTCGTCACCCACTTTTTTGAGTGCTAAATGTGTTCTTTTTCTAATCTCTTTTTGCTCATCATTTAAGTCTTCAAGGCTAAATTTAGAGGCTTGTTTATCTTTATTGGAATCTATAAAATTAATTACAAGGCGATAAAATTTATTTACAAATCTATAGGCGCCTTCAATTCCAGAGTCCGACCACTCCAAGTCTTGAGTTGGAGGGGCTGCAAAGAGTATAAAAAGCCTTGCAGTATCTGCCCCATACTTAGCAATCATTTCTTGAGGGTCAACAGTGTTTCCTTTTGATTTACTCATTTTAGCGCCATCTTTTAAAACCATTCCTTGTGTAAGAAGGTTTGTAAACGGTTCGCTCGCCTCAATTATTCCCTCATCACGTAATAGTTTTGTAAAAAAACGGGAGTACAGAAGGTGTAAAATTGCATGCTCAATACCTCCTATGTATTGATCCACAGGCAGCCAATAGTTAGCACGCTCATCCAAAATAGCGCTGTTTTGATCGACACAAGTGTATCTTGCAAAATACCAAGAAGACTCAAAAAATGTATCAAAAGTATCTGTCTCTCTTTCCGATTGTGCTCCGCACTTAGGACACAATACGCTATAAAAATCAGGCATCTTTTTTAACGGAGAGCCAACACCATCAAGCTCAACATTCTCAGGCAACCTTACAGGAAGATTTTCAAGGGTTTCAGCAACATCCCCACAAGAAGGGCAATTAATTATTGGTATTGGACAACCCCAGTAACGCTGTCTTGAAACGCCCCAGTCCCTAAGGCGATAGTTAGTTTTTAGCTCCCCCATTTTTAAGGTCGATAGCTTTTCACTAATCGAAGTAAATGCTTGATCAAAATTTAAACCATTGAACTCACCCGAGTTTATAAGAATGCCTTTTTCGGTGAAGGCTGCTTTACTAGTGTCTACATCGCCACTTTGATCTGCAATAACATCCACAATAGATATATTGTATTTTTTTGCAAACTCATAATCTCTTTGGTCATGTGCTGGAACACTCATTACGGCGCCCGTTCCATAACCCATAAGAACAAAATTTGCTATCCAAATTGGAGTTGATTCACCAGTTATTGGGTGAATGCAAGTAAGCCCAGAGTCAACTCCTTTTTTCTCCATTGTTTCAATAGCTGCTTCAGCGGTCTCCATTTTTTTACATTCTTCAAGAAACGTTTGAATTTCATTGTTATCCTTCCCAGCCTGAATTGCAAGAGGATGTTCCGCAGCAATTGCAAGGTAAGTAACGCCCAAAAGAGTATCAGGTCTTGTTGTATATACAGTTAGTGCTTCTGACTCGTTAAGCTTAAATTTAATGTCAAGCCCAACAGACTTGCCAATCCAGTTTGTTTGCATCATTTTTACAGCATCTGGCCATCCGTCGAGTTTTTGTATGTCCGCAAGAAGCTCTTCTGCGTAGTCAGTTATCTTCATATACCACTGGGAGATTTCTTTCTTTTCAACAGGCGCTCCAGATCTCCATCCACAACCCTCAACTACTTGCTCATTAGCCAAAACAGTTTGATCAACGGGATCCCAATTTACGACTGCTTTTTTCTTATATACCAGTCCTTTTTCAAAAAGCTTTACAAAAAACCATTGCTCCCAGCGATAGTATTCTGGATGACAGGTCGCCAATTCTCTTGACCAGTCATACCCAAAACCCAGCTCTACAAGCTGCTCTTTCATGTGTTTAATGTTTTCATAAGTCCACCCAGCAGGAGGAACTTGGTTTTTTATGGCGGCATTTTCAGCTGGAAGCCCAAACGCATCCCATCCGATAGGCTGCATCACATTCTTTCCAAGCATTTTTTGATATCTTGAAATTACATCGCCAATGCTATAGTTTCTAACGTGACCCATATGAAGCCTTCCAGAGGGATAAGGCAACATTGAGAGGCAGAAATACTTTTCCTTGCTGGTGTCTTCAACCACAACAAATGAGTTGTTCTGATCCCAATATTCTTGCGCTTCTTTTTCAATTGTCGCGGCGTTATATTCGTTTTGCATTATTAATTTTTTTAAGTATTTAATTTAAAGAAAGAGAGCCAACTAAAGACTTAACGTCTTGCAAGTTGTGATCTATTAGATATTTACTAATTCCTGCATTTATTTCTTGGCAAACAAGTGGGTCATAAAAGAGCGCAGTGCCAATACCAATGGTATCTGCTCCAGCAATAATGAACTCAATCGCATCTTTAGCCGAAACAATCCCACCCTGACCAATTATAGGAACATTGTATCTCTTGCTAACCTGGTAAACCTGGTGAACCTTTAGAAGTGCAATCGGCTTTATAGCAGGGCCAGACAAGCCCCCCTGATTATTTCCAATTACTGGTTTTTTCTTTTCAATATCAATAGCCATGCCCATGACTGTATTTATAACCGCAAGACCATCACTTCCTGCTTCAATACATCGCAATGCGTTAGAGGCAATATCTGTTTGATTGGGGGACAGCTTTGTAATAATGGGCTTGGTGGTGTTTTTCCTGCAAATCTCAACAACCCTAAAAGACATCTCTGGGTCATTTCCAAAAGCAACGCCGCCTTCTTTTACGTTTGGACATGAGATATTAATTTCAATGGCGTCGATATCTGAATCATCGAAATGTTTTGCAATTTCACCGTACTCCTTAACAGTAGAGCCAGAAATATTAATAATAAATTTAGTTTCTTTTTTATTTAATCCAGGCATGATGTCATTTATGACGGCGTTTGTTCCTGGATTTTGAAGGCCAATAGCATTCAGCATTCCGTTTGGAGTTTCCGCTATTCTATGAAGTTTGTTTCCAAGACGTGGCTCAAGAGTGGTTCCTTTTAAGCAAACCGCACCAACATCAGAGTTAGAAAAACCCTTGATTCGAGTGTACTCTTCACCAAACCCAACACACCCCGAAAGCAAAATGATTGGTGAGTTTAATGACATCCCACAAAAACTTGTTTGAAGATTATTTTGCATTGTCGCCATTATACTTTTATGACGACTTGGGAGTTAATAACTTCGTCTAAAATGTCGCTATGAATGGAGTTTTTATTACAGGCAGTAATACAGAGGTTGGAAAAACCACTGTTGCTGTTGAAATTATTAAGCGGCTTAGCGAGAAAAGACACGTTAAAGTTCGAAAGCCTGTTGAAACAAATTGCGAACTAGTAGATGGAAGCTATGTCCCAAAAGACGCTATCGCGCTCAACAAGGCATGCCGCTCAAACGAGGCTTTAACGATAGTTTGCCCTAACTGTTTTGCACTTGAGGCGAGCCCTGAAGAAGCGAGCGCAAGCATTGGAAAACCCTTAAGTCTAGATGATTTGGTGCGGGCTTGTAATGACGATATTGGCAATAGCTTTGTTTTTGTTGAGGGAGCAGGCGGACTTTACTCTCCAATTGCAGAAAGATCACTTAACTCTGACCTTGCTGCTCGTCTTCACTTGCCAGTCATAATTGTTGTACGAGATGAGTTGGGCGCTGTATGTCAAGGATTGTTGGCTATTGAGGCCGCAAAGAAAAATAATCTAAAAATTGTGTGTCTTGTATTAAACGAAATTAATTCAAATACGCTTTTTAATAAAGAGTCTCTTGCAGCATATACAGATGTTCCAATACTTCCATTTTCAACAGACAGCTTGGAGTTTTTTTATTCTGAGATTGAAAGCCTAATCTAAGATAGTTAAGTTTGGCTTCTGGTTTTTTTGATTAAGCAACTCTTCTTTGGTGTCAAAAAACATTCCTTCACCGTTCTCTTTGGCATAAATAGATAATACTGCATTACAGGGAACAACAATTTTTTCAGACTTCCCGTTAAATCTTGCTTTAAAGCTAATGGACTCATTGGTTATTACTCGGCTCTCTGTAGCTGAGGAGTCAATGTTTAAAACAATTTTGCCCTTGCTTGCAAAACCATCAGGAATCGAAACCCCCGCTTTTTCAGAGTTAACTAGTATATGAGGCGTAAAACTAGAGTCCTCTATCCAGTCACAGTATGCTCGGATTAAATAGGGGACTACGCTTGACATAAGCTCTTTTAATTAAAATCCTTTTCAGCAAAAGTTAGGCTTTCATGAAACCCTTCTTTTTCAAAAAGTTTATTTGCGTAATCCATAATTGGCTTTGCTTTTTTGCCATCTAGAGATATACCTAAAAGATCAAGACGCCATAGAATAGGAGCGATACAAACATCAACAAGAGTCATTATTTCGCTTTTAAAATAAGGCTTATGAGAGAACAAAGGTAATAACTCTATAAGATTTCCATGTAGAGTTTTTCTTGCAGCCTCACTTTCTTTTTTGGCGCCATGTAGAATTTTTTCGACAAGCTCATACCAACAGCCTTCTGATCTTGTGAAACGATAAATTAGAAGTCGTTTTTCAGCTTTCTCAATAGGGTCAACTGGTAAAAGAGGAGGAAAGGGAAACCTCTCATCTAGATATTCCATAATTACAGAGAGATCATATAGAACCATTCCTCTGTCAAATAGTGTTGGAAGAGTTTCACAGGGATTGAGCTCTAAAACCTCTTCTGGCATCTCATCAAACTTAAGCTCTATCACTTCTCGCTCAATTAACTTGTGAGCCATAATAAATCGAACTGCATGTGACTCAAGCTCTTCAGAAGAAGCATAGAGGGTCGTTGAAGACGGATTAGGTTTAGATAGCATAGTTTTTGCACCAAATTAAAAAAAAATAACCTTGCCGATTAGAACAAGGGATGTAAAGATAAAGATTGTATCAGATATTAGTCGCGCGGCCTCCATATGCCGTACTTAACATCTTTCCAATACTCTTTTTTAAGCATATAGGCAAGAATAAACAGGATGCCAAGGAATAGTAGTACCCATTTACCTAATTTCAGGCGGATTAGCTTCGCTGGTTCACCAACGTAGTCTAAGAAATTTGTTATATCAAGAACGCTTTGGTCGAACTCTTCTTCAGATTGACTTTCTCTTAATGACCATAAGATATCTGGCATAGAGGCATTTACCAGAACTTTATTGTTTACCCCAAAAATTCTCTCTTCATCATCATAAAAGCTTCGTAGGTAAGTGTAAATCCAGTCGGTTCCTTTTGATCTTGAAACTAAAGATAGGTCAGGCGGGACGCCTCCAAACCATTTCGCTGCACCATCTTCTGGCATAGCTGTAGTTATAGCTTCCCCTACTTTATTTCCAGCAAACATTAGATTTTTAGCAACATGCTCTTCGGTTAGGTTTAGGTCCTTAGCAATTCGATTGTAACGCATCAAGCTTATCTCATGACAGCCTGAGCAATAATTCATAAAAAGTTTTGCGCCATTTTGTAAGGAGGCTTCGTCAAAAATATCAGTATTTGCATGATCTAAATGAACCTTACTGGCAGCAAAAATGTTTACGGAAAAAAGAAGAACAGATAAGCCAACTATTAATTTTAATTTTATTCTCATATATATTATCCAGTAACCCGCTCTGGAACCTCTTTGGTTTTCCCAAGAGTGCTAAACCAGGGCATTAAGATAAAAAATGAAAAATACAAGGTCGTAAAAATACGAGCCAGCAAAACATATAAAGGGGTAACCGGTTGAACACCAAGCCAGCCTAACATAATAAAGCTTACAACAAAAGCTCCAAGAATCCATTTATAGATTGGGCTTCGATAGCGTATTGATTTAACTGGGCTTCTATCTAGCCAAGGAAGGAGGAAAAACACTCCAAGTGCTGCAAACATTCCTAATACTCCAGGAAATTGTGAGCCAAATAGGGGAGGAATTGCCCTTAATACAGAGTAATAGGGAGTTAAGTACCATAATGGTGCAATATGTTCTGGAGTTTTAAGTGGGTTAGCCTCGATGAAATTCGGAGCTTCAAGAAAATACCCATTTAGTGCTGGCGCATAAAAAACAACTGCACAAAATATCCATAAAAATCCAACAACAACAACACTATCTTTAATTGTGAAGTATGGATGAAAGGGGATTCCATCTTTTGGAATACCGTCAGCATCTTTATTTTTCTTTATTTCAATTCCATCTGGATTGTTTGATCCAACGTGGTGAAGAGCAACAATATGCAAAAAAACAAGAACAACAAGAATAAGTGGAATGACAACAACATGTAATGAAAAGAAACGATTTAAAGTCGCATCACCAACAGCATAATCACCCAAAATCCAAATTAATAGATCTGGCCCTACAATAGGAACTGAGCCAAAAAGTGAAATAATTACTTGAGCGCCCCAAAACGACATTTGCCCCCAAGGCAAAACATAGCCCATGAAAGCTTCGGCTAATAAAAGAATATATAGCACCATGCCAAGTATCCATATCAATTCCCTCGGTCCCTTATAAGAGCCATATAAAAGGGCACGCATCATATGAAGATAAATTATTACAAAAAAAGCAGAGGCCCCTGTCGAATGCATATAGCGTATAAACCAGCCCCATTCAACGTCTCTCATAATATACTCAACTGAGGCAAAAGCATACTCTGCGTCAGGCTTATAGTGCATAGTTAAGAATATCCCAGTAACCAGCTGCATTATAAGCATCACCACTGCTAAGCCACCAAAGAAATACCAGAAATTAAAGTTTCTGGGGGTGTAGTATTCTGCCAGATGCTCATTAATAACTTTAGTTAATGGAAATCTTTGGTCTATCCAACTTTGTTTATTATTCATATTTTCTCTTATGTTTTTTGTTGGTCAACTCCAATACGAATCAATGAATCAGTGACGTATTGATACGGAGGTATTACTAGGTTAGTTGGAGCAGGCACACCCGCATAAACTCTTCCAGCAAGGTCAAACTTAGAGCCATGACATGGGCAATAAAAACCACCTTTCCAACTGTCTCCACCAAGATCAGCTGCGCCAGGCTCTGGTCTATATGTTGGAGAACAGCCTAAGTGCGTGCAAACCCCAACGATAACAGCAACACTTTCTTTGTTTTTGATGGCTCGAAAATTAGATGTTACGTAATTTGGCTGTTGGTTTTTAGAGTTGCCTGTACCATCTGGATCATCAAGATTTTTAATTAGGTCTTCTGAGTCAAGAGACTCTA
>CAJQTP010000034.1 GCA_905620445.1 uncultured Candidatus Thioglobus sp. | reverse complement strand
TTGACGTAATCAAGCTCAAAAAACTTTATGGTAAGGAGCATATGGGGATTGAAAGATCAACTTTTGTGATTAGCCCTTCTGGAGATGTTCTAAAAGAATGGATTAAAGTTAAAGTTGATGGTCATGCAGAAGAAGTACTTGAATTTGTTAGCGCCCTATGAGTAATGTTGACTATGATGAAGTAGATAAATTTGCAGTATTGGCTGCGCGCTGGTGGGACAAGAATTCGGAATTTAAGCCGCTACATGACATTAACCCTCTTCGACTAAACTACATAAAAGAGCAGTGTGGAGGATCCCTTAAAGGTAAGCGGATTCTTGATATTGGTTGTGGTGGTGGAATTTTAAGTGAATCCTTAGCTCTTGAAGGGGCAGAAGTTGTTGGTATTGATCTTGCTGAAGCGGGTCTTGAGGTTGCGAAACTTCATCTATTAGAATCCGGTCTTGATATAGACTATCAATTCATCTCGGCTGAAGATCTAACTAAAACTGAGTCAGAATCATTTGATGTGATAACCTGCCTTGAGATGTTGGAGCATGTTCCAGACCCTTCGCTAATTATCGAGGCCTGCTCTAAGCTAGTAAAGTCAAACGGAAGAGTTTTTTTCTCGACAATTAATAGAAACCCAAAATCATACTTCTTTGCAATTGTTGGCGCAGAATATGTTCTTAACCTCCTCCCTAAAGGAACTCATAACTATGAGAAGTTTATACGTCCAAGCGAGATAGATGGATGGGCTAGAAATTTTAATTTATCGATTAGCTCGATTATTGGTATGACATACAACCCACTCACTAAGAAATACAAACTAGGTGATGATGTAAGCGTTAATTACATGACTCACTACGAGAAAGGCTAGAAATTTAATCCTAGCTAAGAACTGTAGTTAATCTGAATAACAATTGCCTGAGTATTATCTAATATCATTGTGTTATTTATATAGTAGTCAAATTGCAATAAATGATTAGCTTTAAGATTAATACTTGGCTCTAACCCAATTTGAATTTTAATTGGCTTCAAACTGTATACCAACAATTTTTCGGCGTTTATTTGAATTAAAGGTTCACTTTTTTCATTAATAGCAGTGACACTGGACGAGCAAATCGAGCGTAAAGTCATAACATTAAAGTCTTTAATGGGGCCATCATGAAGACTAGCATTAATCAAATCCTCTCCCTTAAAATGGGCACAATCAAGCGGTGAATTAAGCTCTATAGAGCTGCCATTAGGATTATTAAGAGTAATTCCCGTACCTTCGAGTAACAACAAAGTTCGATCATAGCCACTGAAATCTGAAAATGGACCATCGTTAGCAACAGATGCAATACTTAAGCGCCAAGAAAATGCCTCATGGCCCTCTAAGCTTTCCGAAATCAATTCAACCGTTGAACCCAAACCATTTCGCCAAGGTAGTGTCTGAAAGTCCTCAGGCGAGTAAATTTTAAATAACTTCATAATTATTTCTGCTGGTGCTAGAGATCTCTTAATTAAAATAAATCACCTTAAGAAAACTTTCATGATAAATCGAATCATATGTTCATGCTTCAGAATTAATTGATGTCATTTACAGTCTGACTAAAATCTTTAATAATTTCGTCATGAATTATATGAATGCCATCCTTAACAAGCCATTCACCACACCTAAGTCGACCATAAAAAGCAGAATTATCAAGCGCGTAGACGATTGTTGCCAACTTACCATCATTTGCGTTTCGGGTCATTAAAGGTGAGCGAGAGTTGATAATTAATGCATCCAGTTCACCACCCACTTGAAAATATTCACTTTTTTTCTCACCGGCAGCCAAATGACCATTATCAAAAACAGTGTCATAAGAAATAGCCGCACTATCACCTGGCTTGTCATTAAGCAGAACATTTCGTTTCTGTTTGCTCATTCGCTGACCATAATCCAATAACCTTAAATCTTCAAAAGGGTTAATACCAATGTGCGAATCAGAGCCAATACACCAACGACCGCCTGCCTCAATATAGTCTGAAATTGGAAAATATCCATCCCCTAAATTACCCTCAGTACTTGGACAAATAACCACATTAGCTTTTGCTCTAATTATGCTTTGCATTTCATTTTCAGTTATATGGGTACTATGGATTAAATTGGTGTTTTGCCCCATACCCACTTCACTTGCTAACCACTCAACTGGACGAGCGCCAAGATGCTTTAAAGAACCTTCTACTTCCTGAGTTTGCTCTGAAATATGAATATGGCATGGCATTTGCGAACTATAAGCAAAAATTTCTTTAGTCTCCTCAACATTTGCCGCTCGCAAAGAATGTTGTCCATAGCCAATTTTGACTTCAGAATCATCCTGGTATTTGCTTATTAAATCCTCAATCTGAGAGAAATAAGAATCCGTTGACTCATACTGAAAGCGACGCTGCGCTTCAGAAGGCTCCTGATTAAAACCGGCAGTACGATAGTAAACAGGAGTCATTGTAATTTTCATGCCCACTCGTTTTGCAGCACTAATTAATCGCTCAGCCATTTCATTTGGATTATTATAGGTTTGCCCATTTGAATCTTTATTTAAATAGTGAAATTCTACTACGTGGTCGTATCCCAACCTTAGCATTTCAGCGTAAAGCATTGAAGCAATAACTTCCATTTGTTCCGGGTTAACTTGGTCTGCAACTGCATACATTCGCTCACGCCAAGACCAAAAGTTATCCCCCTGATGTCCTTTTGGAATATTCTCAGTCAGGCCAGCCATCACGTACTGAAAGGCATGTGAATGAGCATTAGGAATAGGTGCAATTGCGAAACCATCAACGGATTCATTGATCTCTAAAGAAGATACAGAGTCAATACTTAAAATTTTACCATTATCATCAGTACTGACATAGGCAGGTGAAATCCACCCCTTCTTAAGATACAATCCTTTAAATTTCCAGTTTTTCATCTAAAAATCCTTTTAATGGTATTACTGTTGATAAATGATATGTCCATTTTTTACTGTCAAACAATTGGCATTAGCTTTAAAATGATACATCCAATGTTCAATTGATGGTGTGTCGATTAGCGCAAAATCTGCGCGCTTTCCTTTCTCTATAGAGCCAATTTTATCAGCCTTATCTAGAGCTTTGGCTGCATAAAGAGTCGCCGCCTTTAGTGTCTCTTTAGGACTCATTCGGTTTAGAGTACATCCCAACATCATAGCTAGTGGCAAGTGATTGCTAGGCGCTGATCCAGGATTAAAATCTGTTGCCAAAGCAACCTCTACCCCAGCATCAATAAGCCTTCTTGCATCAAGAGATTTTTGAAAGGTATAAAGACTCGCTAAAGGAAGGGTAACAGCAATAGTTCCTGATTTTTTTAGTGCTTTGATGCCCTCTTCAGACACATATTCCAAATGATCAGCTGAAAAAGCTCCACAATCAGCAGCAAATTCAGCGCCGCCACCTCCACTAAGTTGGTCTACATGCAGTTTTATTTTCAATCCATGTGCTTTTGCTGCCTCTACTATTGGGCGAGCTTCAGCTTGAGAAAAGGCATGATCGTCAATAAAAATATCACAAAATTCCGCTAATTTTTGCGCTGAAATTTTAGGAATCATTTCTTCAATTATCATCCGACAATAATTCGCTCTTGGCGTTTCTTTTGGAACTAAATGCGCACCTAAAAATGTCGAAACTAATGTTAAAGGAGTAATTTTTTTTAGATCATCGTAAACACTTAAAATCTTAAGTTCATCATCAATGTTCAGTCCATAGCCACTTTTACATTCAACTGTTGTCACTCCTAAAGCTGCCATTTCTGTTAAAAACCCATTCGCTTTTTCAATCAACTCCTCTTTACTGGCTGCTCGTGTTTCGGCAACTGTTGATGAAATGCCACCACCTCGCTTAGTAATTTCAGCATAAGGAGTGCCAGAAACACGCTCACCAAACTCATCTGCCCGCCAGCCACCAAAAGCCAAATGAGTGTGGCAATCAATCAATCCTGGAACTAAAAAACCCCCATTTTGAAAGACAATGTTGCTCTGTTCATATTTCTCTGGCATCTCTTTTGTTTTTCCAACCCAGACAATGGTGTCTTCTTGCCAGACTACTGTGGCATTTTCAAGCAAATGAACATCAGCTTGAACGCCTTGGTCTAAGCATTGCACTATTGTAATATTTTCAATCCGATTCATTGAAGTTTGCCTATTTGTTTTTCTACCTCTTTAAGAATGTGATTACCTCTAAGCATATCAATACAAGCGTCAATATCATCTCCAAAAAACTCATCTGCATCTTTATGAGATACTCTTTTGCGAATCTCTTGATGCGCTGCTTCAACTCCCCTGCCAGCTTTTAAAGGCTTACGAAAATCAAGTGCTTGAGCTGCAGTAAAAGCTTCAATTGCCAATACCTGCTCAACATTATTTAAAACCTCCAATAACTTAATAGCAGAAATACTCCCCATACTCACATGATCTTCCTGCCCTAAGCATGAGGGTATAGAATCCACTGAGGCCGGGTGGCAAAGAACCTTGTTGTGAGAAACCAATGAGGCTGCTGTATATTGCGGAATCATAAAGCCAGAATTGATGCCAGAATCATTTACTAATACAGTTGGGAGTCCATCAAGACCCCGCAATAATAAATAAATCCGACGCTCTGCAATACTAGCAATCTCAGCTATTGCAATAGCCGCAGAGTCCATCGCAAGAGCTAATGGCTGACCATGAAAATTACCTCCACTGATTATGTCGCCATCACTAAAAACCAAAGGATTGTCCGTTACCGAATTAAGTTCTCGCTCAATTACTCCGGATGCGTACTCTAATAAATCACGAGTAGCCCCATGCACTTGAGGAATACAGCGAAGTGAATAAGGATCTTGCACTTTATCACAATTTTTATGGCTTTCTAATATTGCTGAGTCGGTTAACAGTAGGCGAATATTGGCAGCTACAGCTTTTTGCCCTGGATGAGGTCTTATTGCTTGAATACGCTCATCAAAAGGACGAGCACTTCCCATCAATGCCTCTAAAGAAATAGCCGCTAAAATATCGGCATTTTTTAATAAGCTGTTAGCTCTCTCCAAAATATGGGCACCATAGGCTGTCATCATTTGAGTGCCATTAATAAGAGCAAGACCATCCTTTGCCTTAAGATTAATTGGCTCTAAATTTGCATTTTTAAGGACAGTTTTGGCCCTAAGTTGCTCGTTGTCTTTGGTACTCCAAAAGTAGCCCTTTCCTAATAATGGTAAAGCTAAATGCGCCAAAGGAGCTAAATCTCCCGAAGCACCTAAACTACCTTTGCTAGGTACAACTGGTATCCAGTCATTTTTCAAAAATAGCATGAGACGCTCTACAACCTCAACTGAAACACCCGAATAACCCAAACTAAGAGCAACGATTTTAAGTTGTAACATTAACTTAGTAATATTTTTTGGTATAGAGTCCCCAAGACCAACAGCGTGACTTAATAACAAGTTATGCTGTAATTTTTCCAACTGCTCTGCGTCAATTTTTTTATTTGCTAAAAAACCAAACCCAGTATTTATTCCGTAATAACTATTGCCATCATCAAGCACGCGGTCAACTATAGCGCGTGACTTTTCTAGTGCACTCTTATCATGGTATAGCAAATCAATCGTTCGCTCAAGATCCTCATAAATATTATCTAAAGTAATCAATTTTTCACCCTATCATTGGCAAATCAACGCCTTTGTTTTTAGCAGTTTTAATAGCAACATCATAACCTGCATCTGCATGACGCATCACACCAGTTCCTGGATCTGCTGAAAGAACTCGTGATAATCGGCGGTCAGCCATTGCAGTTCCGTCAGCAACACTTACCATACCAGAATGGATTGAATAACCAATACCTACGCCACCACCATGATGAATAGAAACCCAGCTAGCACCGCAAGCAGTATTAAGCATAGCATTTAGAAGTGGCCAGTCTGCAATTGCATCTGAGCCATCCTTCATGCCTTCTGTTTCACGGTTAGGTGACGCAACTGACCCACAATCCAAATGATCCCTACCAATTACAATTGGCGCAGCAACCTTTCCTTTTTTGACTAGCCAATTAAATTTAAGCCCCATTTCCTCTCGCTCTCCGTACTTAAGCCAACAAATTCTGGCGGGAAGGCCTTGAAATTGAACCTGATTTTGTGCCTTGTGAATCCACTTAGCAAGAGATTCATTTTGTGGAAAAGTCTCTAAAATAGCCTTATCGGTCACATGAATGTCTTTAGGGTTACCTGAAAGCGCAGCCCATCTAAAAGGTCCAGAGCCCTCACAAAACAAAGGGCGAATGTAGAGTGGCACAAATCCTTTAATGTTAAAAGCTTCACTCATTCCACGGTGATCAGCGACCTGGCCTCTTATATTGTTGCCATAATCAAAAGTAATAGCGCCTTGTTTTTGCATCTCAAGCATCGCGCCTATATGCACTTGCATTGAATCCAATACAGCTTCTTGGTAACCCTTTGAATCTTTAGTGCGAAATTCTTCAGCCTCTTTAACGCCGTACCCTGATGGAAGATAGCCCAATAGCAAGTCATGGGCAGATGTTTGATCTGTCAAAACATCTGGAATAATCCCTCGTTTTAGCATTTCTGGCAAAACATCAGCAACATTGGCAACAATAGCTACCGATAAAGGTTTTTTTTGCTCTTTTGCTTTAAGTACTTTTTCTAAGGCTTCGTCTAGGTTGTAGCATATTTTATCTATATATCCTTTCTCTAAACGCTTCTGTGCACGAGTCTCATCCACTTCAATTACAAGGCAAGAAGCGCCATTCATGGTTGCAGCCAGTGGTTGAGCTCCACCCATACCACCAAGACCTGCTGTTACAACTAAACGACCCACTAAATCGCCACCAAAGTTTTGTTTAGCGCACTCGGCAAAAGTCTCATAAGTACCTTGTAAAATACCTTGGGAACCAATATATATCCATGAGCCAGCTGTCATTTGCCCATACATCGTTAAGCCAGCTTGTTCATATTCTCGAAATTTATCCCAAGTCCCCCATCTAGGCACCAGGTGAGAGTTTGCAATAATAACTCGAGGTGATTCTTCATGCGTTCTAAAAACGCCAACAGGCTTACCCGACTGAATTAAAAGTGTTTCATCATTTTCTAGTCGTTGTAATGTCGATATAATTTTATGATAACAATCCCAATTACGAGCAGCCTTTCCGTTGCCTCCATAAACAATAAGATCTTCTGGGTGTTCTGCCACATCAGGATCTAAATTATTCATCAGCATTCGCATAGCAGCCTCTTGATGCCAGCCTTTACAACTCAATTTACTTCCATGTGGAGCTTTAATCATTATTTCGCCTTCTATAAAATTAACTATACAACCAAAGTATACTTGTATATACAAGTATAAACAATCATTTTTGAATGAGTTGCGTATAATAGAAATATGCAAGCAAATATTCCCCATTATCAAGCCCTAAAGCGTCATATTATTGATGGCATAAATAGCCAGCAATGGCTTGAACACAGTCAAGTACCTTCTGAAAACAAACTCTGTGAGCAGTTTGGGGTTAGTCGCATGACTGCCAACCGAGCACTAAGGGAGCTAACTGAAGAAGGCGTCTTGTACCGTATTCAAGGATTAGGTACCTTTGTTAACGAAAACAAACCCATTAAATCTGCACTGCAGATTAGAGACATTGCTAAAGAGGTCAAATCTCGTGGCAATAGCTTTCACTCTATAGCCCTTCAACAAAAAGAAATGATTGCCCCATTACAGGCCTGTCATCACCTTAGTCTCAAGTCTGAGTCTCACATATTTTATTCACTAGTTTTGCATTTTGAAAATGACCAGCCTATTCAATTAGAAGAGCGCTATATCAATAAAGAGTCGGCTCCTGGCTATTTAGATATTGACCTTAGTAAAGTAACAGCAAATCACTACTTAAAAAAAATACTGCCTCTGTCTGGAGCTCAGCACATTGTTGAAGCTATTGCTGCAGATAAAATGACAGCAAATTATTTACAGATTGAGCCGCTAATGCCTTGTATTTTAATTTCTAGAGTGACATGGAGCGACAATATACCAGTTACCTATAGCCGATTAACGCATCCAGGTAATCGTTATCGCCTAGAAACTTGATTTTTCTGTAGTAACCAAAGCCTATGGTTTTTTGTATGTATTTATCTAAAAAAACTCCTAATCTCCATCTACACTTTAACCTAGCATCTATAATTGACATTATGATAAAAAAATATTTATTTTTATTCTTAAGTAGTCTAATAAGTGTTTCATATGCAAACTCTTTAGATGATTGGACTAATGAGGATCTCTGTAGATGGATGGATGCAGCTTTAATTCCTGAACATATTTCAGAAGAGATGTATACGAGAAAAGTGGTATGTTTTAAAGATTCTGAGGCTATTGAATTAATAACTCAATCGACTTATGATAATGAAAATGGAACTGTTTTCCCTTCACCTAAAACTTCTGCAAAAGTAAAGACGAATAGTGGTTTGAATTTTAGATTCTCCTACAAGATAACTTTATAAAGAAAATTCACCTAATCTTTTTCTAGTCAACTCCTAACCTTCGTTTAGCTCAATCAGAAGCTTCTTTGCTCGAAATAGCTGATGTTCTAGGGCATATACAAATCAGTGTGACTAAGCGTTATGCTCATCTTTGTGTAGAGCATAAGCCCAGCTGGTTCTGTTTAATTACAACACATTCTTCGCTGATACTTCAATAGCATGAAGCATTGAGACTCCGAAAGATCGCATTGTTAGAAGAACATAAGAGTCATCATCATCTCTATAAATTATGGTTCCTATATGCTCCATAATAGTTCTAGAGACATTACCAACAGAAAATACATTTTTACTAATATCGATTGGGCAAATTCGCTCTAAAACATCCCTACTTCTTGGTCCACTAACTCTTATCATCGCCCATGTATCAGATTGATCAGTATAGTAAGCAGGGGCATTTAATCTGTTTGCAATATTTACTTCTGCATCATTCCCTTCATAAGAGAAATAAGCTAGAACTTGGTTTTTCTGTAAACGCCAAAGCGTTATTGAAGAATCATTAGATTGAGTTGAATGTTCCATTTCAGGCAACACTAAGCCACAAGACTTTGTCATTGAAGACTCAATCTCTTTAAATTTCGGCCTTGGCAATGCAACCATAACCAATGATTTACCAACAACTTCTGAGACAGTTACTCCCTCAAATTCATGCTCAGCACCATTAAGTGCAGACTCTACTACTAATTCATAATCAGACACGTAAACGTTCTCCTTCTGGATCAACAAAGTGAGGGCTGCATACCTCAACCTCAATATCATTGCCTCTCACTAAATCAACTGCTCGGACGAATTCGCCTTTACGACTATGTCCGCTCTTAATAAAACCTATACCAATATAGTGACCTAATATTGGTGAATAAATACAAGACGAAATCCAGCCTTGATCTGTTTCAGTAGATGGCTTATCTCTTAAATTAAGAAGATGAGATCCAGCTTGGAGAAGATCTTGAGCATTAACTGGCTTAAAGCCAACCATCTGCATTCGATCATCACGAAGAAGATCTTCACGTAATCCAAGTTTATAGCCAATAAAATCTTTCTTCCCAGAAACCATGCCACCCATTCCTAGGTCATATGCACTAGTTTGTCCGTTAAGCTCTGGGCCAGCAGCGTGTCCTTTTTCAATTCGCATTACGCCTAAAGCCTCAGTTCCGTAAGGCACAACATTAAACTCTTCACCCGCTTCCATTAGGACTCTCATGAGTGAATCGCCATAGCGAGTTTGAACTGCAATTTCATACGCCAACTCACCTGAAAATGAAATTCTAAACAGCCTTGCAGGTATTCCGCCGCAAAGTGTAATCTCACCTGCAGCCATATAAGGAAAAGCTTCATTTGAAATATCACAATCAGAATCAATAACTTTTTGAAGTAATTTACGAGAGTTCGGGCCAGCAACTGCATACTGTGCAAACTGCTCAGTAACTGAGATCATATGAACGTCAAGATCGGGCCATAAACATTGATGACAAAACTGTAAATGACGGTAAACGTTTACAGCATTTGCAGTAGTAGTAGTCATTACAAAATGATTTTCAGAGAGCCTTGCAGTTGTTCCATCATCCATTACCATGCCATCTTCACGCAGCATTAATCCGTATCGCGTTTTACCAACCGGTACTTTTGCAAAAGCATTTACATAGACCTTATTTAAAAACTCTGAAACGTCGGAACCTTTAATATCAATCTTACCTAGTGTTGTAACATCACAAATACCTACCGATGCTCTTGTTTGTTTTACTTCACGATCAACAGATTCACGCCAATGAGTCTCACCTGGAAGTGGAAACCATTGTGAGCGATACCACATTCCTACCTCTACAAAAATAGCATTCTGCTCGACAGACCATTTATGACTTGGAGTATATCGCGTTGGATAAAATTCCATACCTCGCCTTCTTCCAGCAAATGCTCCAATAGCAACAGGTGAATATGGAGGCCTGAATATTGTAGTTCCAGTCTCTTCCATAGTTTGGCCCATGTTATCGGCCATAATACCAATTCCAAGAACGTTGGCAGTTTTACCTTGGTCTGTTGCCATGCCTAAGGTTGTATAGCGCTTAACGTGCTCAACTGATTTAAATCCTTCTTGGTTTGCAAGTTTAATATCTTTTGCAGTGACGTCGTTTTGAAGGTCAACCCAAGCGCGATTTTTGCCACTTGGAACGCCCCAGTTTGCTGTTACGCTATATGAAACGCTAGGAGTTTCAGATGGGTCTGATTTTTTGACTTTGTAGCCAAGATCTGAAGCAACAGATGCGCCTTCATTGTGGCCTTCAATAATTGCATCAGAAAGAACCATTGTTCCTTTTGCGCGACCCGCAACTGTCATACCAGGAGGGTTTGCTTTATCTGGAATAAAAGAAGCAATCTCACCATTCCACTTTGGAATTCCGCGGTGATGACAAGTTAAATGTAAGTTTGGATTCCATCCGCCCGAGACAGCTAGGCAATCCGTATCTATTGTTTTTCCATTAGAAAGCTTTATTGATTTAAGTGCTCTTCGCCCCTTAGTGTCAACAACGTCTGTGCCCATAAAAATTTCAGCACCTGGCACTCTTAATACAGGACTAATCGAACGCGAATCAATTACAGCGACAACTCTAATATTTTTTAAAACTAGATCTCTTGCAGTAGCCCAACCATCATCATTATTAGTATAGACTGAAACTTTATCACCTGTTGCAACTGCAAATCTATTTGCATAAGATCTAACGGCGCTTGCAAGCATTATGCCGGGACGATCATTATTACCAAAAGCTATTGATCTTTCAATTGCTCCGGCACAAAGAATTGAGCGTTTGGCATAAATTCTCCAATTAACCTGGCGAGGCTTATCTTTATCCTCTCGAGCTTCTGAAGACCTATTTTCAATTGCACCATATATACCGTGATCATAAACACCAAAAATAGTCGTATCTGACATCAATGTAACGTTTTCCATAGCGCTCAATGCGGCAACCGTATTTTTAGCCCACTTACTTCCAGAGCCACCATCAATTTTCATAGATTCAGTGTTTAGCCTTCCGCCCATTAAAAAGTCTTCGTCGGCAAGAATCACTTTTGCGCCAGAACTGGCAGCTGTAATGGCCGCAGACAAGCCTGTTGCTCCAGCACCAATAATTAGAATATCACAATAGCGAAAACCTTTGTCGTAAGTGTCAGGATCTGCCTCAGTTGAAAGAGTTCCTAGTCCAGCAGCATTCCGAATTGCAGGCTCATAAAACTTTTCCCAAAAGGCTTTAGGCCACATAAAAGTTTTGTAATAAAAACCAGCACCAAGAAGTGGGGATAAAAAATCTGTGATAGCCATAAGATCAAAGCCTAATGGACCTCTATGGTTTTGACTGTTTGCCTCTAATCCATTATATAGCTGCGTAATAGTTGCCTTAGTGTTTGGTTCTTTATAGGCACCATTTCCAATCTCCATGATTGCATTTGGCTCCTCAGAGCCGGCAGTAACTATGCCGCGTGGACGATGGTATTTAAAAGAGCGACCAACCAGTTTTTTATTATTTGCGAGTAAGGCTGATGCAAGCGTATCACCTTCAAAACCAGTCAGTATTTGACCGTTAAAAGTAAAGCTTATAGATTTTTTTTGATTTACTAAGCCACCCTTTATTCTATTAAGTTGACTCATTTGCCTCTACCTATTCCTCTTGAGACATCTTGAGCTAACTCAACATTAATAATCTCATGTGATAAAGTGTTTCTAGTGACAACTAGCCAAGACTGATCACCCTGCTCGTGGTACCAGAGCTCACGATGATCACCAGCAATATTTTCTCGAATATACTGGTATTGGTAAAAGTCTTCAGCGGATGCATCTTGCTCCCAATTATTCGGGCGATTTATAAGGTCAGCAGCGCCTAAGTAAACAAATTCTTCAGAATCACGAGGGCCAAGTAATGGGTGATTTATTATCATATTATGTCCTCCTAATGCAGATTTGGTTGAGCGCCAACACCTTTCTCATCTATCATTGCGCCGCGCCTAAATCGATCAAGTTTGTATGCTGTTGCTACTTCATGTGGGGAATTGGTTGCTAGTAAGTGTGCATAGCAGTATCCACTAGCAGGTGTCGCTTTAAAGCCACCATAACACCAACCGCCATTAAAAAATAATTCATCAATTTCAGTACTGTCTATAAATGGAGAGCCGTCCATTGACATGTCCATAACCCCTCCCCACATTCTAAGCAATCTAGCACGCCCTATCATTGGCATAATAGCCATTCCGCCAGAGCAAACATCCTCTACAACAGGTAAATTTCCTCGCTGAGCATAGGTGTTATAACCATCAATATCACCGCCAAAGACAAGGCCACCTTTGTCAGACTGAGAGCAGTAAAAGTGTCCGGCACCAAAAGTAATTACATTATCCATTACTGGTTTAAGGCCTTCAGTTACAAAAGCCTGAAGGACATGACTTTCAATAGGCAATTTAATTCCAGCTTTCGCCATAACCCTTCCCGATGAGCCTGCAACACAAACACCAACTCTACCAGCCTTAATTTCACCTTTAGTTGTTTGAACGCCCAAACATTTTCCATTTTCAATATTAAAACCTGTAACTTCGCAATTTTGAATAATATCTACTCCAAGATCACTTGCGCCTCTTGCGTATCCCCAAGCGACAGCATCATGACGAACAGTGCCTCCGCGAGGTTGTGCTAAAGCAGCTTTAATTGGAAACCTTGGATTATCCATATCTAAAAATGGGTATCTCTCTTTTACTTCTTTTGCCTCTATAAACTCACAGCCTGCATCAGCAAACAACATGCCGTTACCTCTTCTGATAAATGCATCACGCTGAGCATCCGAATGAATTAGATTCATAATACCGCGCTGAGAAACCATAGCGTTATAGTTTAAATCTTGCTCAAGATTTTCCCAAAGCTTCATTGAGAACTCATAAAAAGGCTCGTTACCTGGTAGCAAATAATTTGATCTAATAATGGTCGTATTTCTTCCCACATTACCACCGCCTATCCAGCCTTTTTCAATAACAGCAACATTGGTAATGCCATGATTTTTTGCTAAATAATAAGCAGTCGCTAAACCGTGACCGCCGCCGCCGACAATGACAACATCATAGCCATCAGCTTTTGGTTCAGCATCACGCCAAGTTGGCTCCCAACCTTTATGGCCAGTTAGCGCCTCTTTGAGTACCTTAAAGCCAGAATAACGTGTTTTACTCACTTTTTAGCTCCAAGGATAAGGACTATTAGAAACTGGATGTAACTTGCCCGCTTTAAAGCGGCTAAACCTAAATGGCTCTAGGAGTTCTTGTTTTTCACCTAATAACTCTTCAGCTACTAGACAGCCAACTCCTAGCATTTTATATCCATGATTACTATCTGCAATTATCGTTACATTTTCATTATAAGTATCAATAACAGGAAAGCTGTCAGGAGTAAAGCAACCAATACCACCCGATGGCTCTTTATGGTAATAAGGCATCATACCTTCGAATCTTTTATGGCAATGTGCAAGAGCAGAAACCCACATTTCAGGAAAATCTTTACTTGCAGTAAATTCTTTACTTTCAGGACCATAAGGATCAATAGCAACTTCATTTACAGGCGTATCAACTGTATAAGGTGAAGCGCCACCCTGAATACCGCCAAAGCTCCAGTCAGGCTTATAATAGATTCCCCATAGTTCATCAGTAATAAGTGAGCCGTCAACAGTTGAGTATAAAGGCGCATCAGTATCAATATGAAGAACCGGCGGAATCTTACCATCATTGGTAACTAAGGTTTCAGGATCAATTTCTAAAACACCCTCTTCTAGCTGCCAAAAACGCCACATATCAATATCTTGATGAACTTCACCTTTAAGATCCTTCAATTCAATTTGAGTAGGAAGTCCAAGCATATTCCAAAAATCACGAACCCAAGGACCCGCTCCAATAATTAAGTTGTCACATGCAATTGTGCCTTTATCTGTCTCAACAGCAGTAACTCTTTGGCCATCACCTTCAGAAACAAAACCAGTTATTTCAGTTCCAAGAATTACAGTAACACCTAAATCTAATACCTTTTTAGAAAGACCTTCCATCGCTTTAACGTTGTTGGCATAGCCACCTGGTTTTTCATGAAGAACTGAAGTAATTCCTTGCGCCTGCCAATCATCAAACATACTTAGCATGTAGTCACGCGACTCTTGCTCACCCTCAATAAAAACACTTTCATAGCCAATTGCAGCTTGCTCAGCATGGATTTGTTTAACATCCTCACGCATTTTTTCACATGAAATTTGCATATATCCGTTTGGATGATAACTAAAAGCATCTGGATCACTTTCCCAAATACTAACTGAATGGGCCATCAATTTTCTCATAGCGGGTTGAAAATAATTATTACGAACAACGCCACAAGCAATACCAGTTGCTCCAGCTGCCACTCGATCTGCTTTATCAATAATTACTATTCGACCATTAACGCTTTCACCATTTTCAGTTAAACGCTCAGCCAATCTCCATGCGGTTGACAATCCATGAATTCCTGCACCAGCAATAACGTATTCGGCTTGACTTGGTAAAGACATACTAAACTCCTTGTATTTTTTTGTTAATAGAAATGTAAAGTTTAAATTTAAATAAAATCTAGTTTTTAGTTATCATTATTATCTTTAAATTGAAAGCACTAAGTAGTTAAAAAATTCAAACTAAAGTGAAAATAATTCTATAGCTTAATATAAAAAAATAATATACTTGCTTTAAGTTTTTTTTAACAGCATTTACTTTGACTATATTTTAAATATATTTAGCTAATTGTCCAATATAACGGGCTAAATAGACCGTGAAAAAAACACGCAGTAAATAGTATTAGTTATATTTAATTATCTATATTTGCTCTAATATAGTTAAAAAAGGTCTATTATTAAGACTATTTATTCAAAAAGTAAGTATACTTGGATTCAACATTTAGGAAACAATTATGTCTCGTAGATACTATAAATTACCTCCTTTAACCTCTCTCGCAACCTTTGAGACTGCTGCCCGTCATAGAAGTTTTAAGGGCGCAGCTGAAGAGCTTGGAGTTACTCCAGGCGCTGTAAGTCATCAGATTAAGTTTTTAGAAACTGAGCTTGGACTTTCATTATTCGACAGGAAGCATCACGGAAATAATCTAACCGATCATGGAGAGTCTTTATTTGCTGTTCTTCAAAGTAGCTTTACAGCAATCTCCTCCACCCTTGCTAATCTTAGACGCTCTGCAACAGACAAAGAGGTAATTATAAGTGCCACTACTGCTATTTCTTTTATGTGGCTCCCACCTCGTTTAGCCGAATTTTGGAAGCAGCATCCCGAAATTCCTGTCAATCAACACGTAACTGACAACCCAGACTCTCAAGGAGTTGCAGTTGACCTTAAAATTTGTTACGGTTTTGTCGAAAATGAATCAAATCAAAAACACACACTCTTTCAAGATCAGCTTGTCCCATTATGTAGTCCTAGCTTTGCCAAAGAGTTTACAAGCGCTTCTATTGAAGATTTAGCACAGGCTCCTCTTATTCACCTTAGAGCTAAAGATAAAAATTGGTCCAACTGGTTTTCTTGGTTTAACGCTCTTGGCTATAAAGGTAAAATTTCACCGGGAACCCATGTTAATAATTATATGATTGCACTTCAAGCTGCCACTGACGGAATGGGAATAGTCTTAGGTTGGAAACATTTATGTAAAGCTAAAATTGATAGCGGTGAGCTTGTTATTCTTGGTGATACATCAATCCCAGCTCCCTCAGCAGTATACATTATGAGTGAAAAGGAAGATCTGCTTCCAGAAAATGTAAAAATTCTTAGAGACTTTTTAATCTCTAAATCATAATATCTAGAGATACTATGAAAAAAATTCTTCTACTCCTAAATTAATTGAAATATATTCAATTTTTTATGTGAATTTTATTAAAAAAAATTATCTTTGACTGATAGTATCATATCATTTTTTATACTATTTCTTCAATGTCTTCAATCCCCCTTAGTAACTTAGATTCAGTTCTAACATCAACCAATAAAGCAAAAGGCTTACCTAATGAACATTACGTAAGTGAAAGTGTTTTTGAAGAAGAAAAAAAAGCAGTTTTGTTTGATAATTGGTCGGCAATTGGTACTGGCAAAGACATCCCTAACCTAGGTGATGTAAAGCCAATGAACTTTGTAGGTATGCCTTTAATATTAGTTCGTGATACGAATGGAGATATTAATGTATTTCAAAATACTTGTCGGCATAGAGGAATGATTTTAATTGATGAGCCTACGAATATAAAAGGTGTTATAAGTTGTCCATACCATAGTTGGTGTTACGACCTTAATGGAGATTTGTGTGCAACTCCAATGGTTGGAGGTACTGATATAAATACTCATGAATCGATTAAAAATGAAGAACTAGGTCTTTTTAAAATTCGCTCAGCAGTATGGCAAGACATCATCTTTGTGAATATATCTAATAATGCTAAAGAGTTTAAAGATTATGCTTCAAAAGCAATTAAGAGGTGGTCTGAGTTTGATAAGCCTCTTTATCATGGTGGCGAGGGCTCTTCATTTACGCTCAACCTTAAAACTAACTGGAAACTTGCAATTGAGAACTACTGTGAAAGCTATCACTTGCCTTGGGTTCACCCTGAACTCAATGTTACATCAAGTATCGAGGATCACTTCCATATTGAAGAGATGGGCCATTTCTCTGGCCAAGGCTCTTATGTGTACAATCAAATTAAAAATGTAAATAACAATGTATTTCCAGACTTTGAAGGCTTGTCAGAACAATGGGACACCAAAAGTGAGTACATTGCCTTATATCCAAATGTACTATTAGGAGTTCACAGGGATCACTTTTTTTCAATAATTATAGAGCCCATCTCTACCAATAAAACAATTGAGCATGTTTCACTATATTATGCGAAAAATCCTTCTGAAATGCCAGAACTTAAAACACTCATAGATTCTAACGCCTCTTTTTGGAAAACTGTATTTAGTGAAGATATTGGAGTTGTAGAGGGAATGCAGCGCGGAAGAAATGGATTAATGTTTGATGGAGGAAAATTCTCACCAGTTATGGACAGCGCTACCCACTGCTTTCATAAGTGGATAGCTAAACTTTTAAAAGATTTTAGGCTAAAGCAGTAAGTTAATTTATTGTCTTGCTTTGTAGGCTGTTAATGTATTTTCAAGTAACACTGCAATAGTCATTGGACCAACTCCACCAGGAACAGGTGAAATAGCAGAAACTATCCCTTTTACTGATTCATAATCTACATCGCCAGTTAAAGATCCATTTTCAAGTCTATTAATACCAACATCAATAATAATGGCGCCTTCTTTTATCCAGTCAGCATTAACTAAGTTTGCAACTCCAGCAGCAGCAACAACAACATCCGCTGACTTAGTTTTAAGTTTTATATCTTTTGTCTCTTTGTGGCAAACTTGAACTGTAGCGCCAGCATTAAGAAACTCCATCGCCATTGGTCTTCCAACGATATTTGATGCGCCTATGATTACGCA
>CAJQTP010000033.1 GCA_905620445.1 uncultured Candidatus Thioglobus sp. | reverse complement strand
AAGAGTCGCAAGAATTAAAAAACTCACCGTTGATCAGGTAATTGAGCAATGTGACCAAAACACACGCAATATCTTTAATATAAACTAATGGCAGGAAGTTGTGCTCGAACTGAAATATTAGTTGGCCAGTTAGGTTTAGCTCAATTAGCAGAATCACACGTTGTTATTGCTGGACTAGGCGGCGTTGGAGGGGCCTGCGCAGAATCACTTTGCAGGGCAGGTATTGGAGAATTAACTTTAATTGATTATGATACTATTTCAAATACCGATCTTAATCGTCAGGTAATTGCTCTTCATTCAACATTAGGCGGCTCAAAAGTAAAAGTTCTTGCACAAAGACTCAGAGATATCAATCCTGACACTATAGTCAATGAAAAAAACCTTTTTATTGATATTAATGAAGCAGAATCAATAGCCAAAAATGAAGATTTAAATTTTGTTGCAGACTGCATCGATGCAATCGCATGTAAGACAAATTTAATTGATGCATGTAATCGCTCAGGAAAGCCAATAATTTCTAGTATGGGGGCTGGGGGAAGATTGGACCCAACCAAAGTTACAATCTCCAGAATGGATAAAACAGAATATTGTGGTCTTGCTAGAGAGCTAAGAAGACAGCTCAGAAGTAAACATGCATCTTTAAAATTTCCAGTTGTACATTCGACAGAAGTTCAAATAAAGGCCCTTCCTCATGAAGATTTAGATGAAAACGAATTGTGCCCTCCTGGAAGACCAAGAGCGGTCAACGGAGCAATATCATACATGCCTAATATTTTTGGACTAATGATGGCGGGACACATCATCCAAACTATATTAAAATCATAGTTATTAGACTATTGAAAAAATTATGGTAAGGACTGAAAGCCCAATTTGTGATTTTGATCTGCCAGCAATTGAATTTGAACTTAAAGGAATTGATGGTAAGTTTTATGACCTAAATAGCCTTAAAGGGCCTAATGGCTTGCTCGTAATGTTTATCTGCAACCATTGCCCTTACGTCAAATCAATCATTGATCAAATAATTATAGACACAAAAGAGCTGGCTGAATTAGGCGTAAACAGTGTCGGTATTATGTCAAATGACCCAAACGAATATGAAGAAGATTCATTTGAAAATATGAAAAAAACTTCATCTGACTTAAACTTTCCTTTTCCATACCTACTCGATGAAACTCAAGAAGTAGCAAAAGCATTTGGCGCTGTATGCACTCCAGATTTTTTCGGATACAATAAAAATCTTGGACTTCAATATCGTGGAAGACTTAATGAATCTAGAAAAGAATCAATTGATGGTGCAAAAAGAGAATTGTTCGAAGCAATGAAAGAAATTTCAATTACAGGAAATGGTCCTAGCCATCAAATCCCTTCAATGGGCTGCTCAATCAAATGGTTTTAATTTATTTTTATTAGCGACATCCTAAGGATAATTATCGGTTGTAGATGTAGAATTTCAAACTAAGGTATAATACGCACCTTTTTACTCCCCCCCACTTCACATGTCTGAACATGAATCAAGCGTAAATTTTAAAAGTTTTGGTCTTTCCGAAGCCCTCATAAAGGTGCTTGATGAAGTTGGTTATGAAACGCCCTCAGCAATTCAAGAGCAGTGTATACCTCATTTACTAAATGGCCATGATGTTATTGGTCAGGCGCAAACTGGTACCGGTAAAACAGCGGCATTTGCACTTCCATTAATTGATAGAATTGATATCAATACTAATCAAGTTCAGCTTTTAGTTTTAGCCCCAACTAGAGAGCTTGCAATTCAAGTTTCAGAGGCGATTCAAACCTATGCTAGGCACCTTAAAGGTTTGCATGTACTTCCTATTTATGGCGGTCAGTCTTATGATATTCAGTTAAGACCATTAAAAAGAGGAGTTCATGTTGTTGTAGGAACCCCTGGAAGAGTAATGGATCACATAAAAAAAGGCACTCTTAAACTAAACTCACTGAAAGCACTTGTGCTTGATGAGGCTGATGAAATGCTAAGAATGGGTTTTATTGATGATGTAAAGTGGGTAATGGAAAAACTTCCAAAAGAGCGTCAAATTGCACTTTTTTCAGCAACAATGCCTGATGTAATAAGAAGAGTTGCAGAAAAATTCTTAAACGATCCAAAAATAGTTAAGATAAAAACAAAAACTGCTACAGCACAAACAATTAGTCAAAGTTATTGGCTAGTTAGTGGCGTTAATAAATTAGATGCATTAACTCGAATTTTAGAGGTTGAATCATTTGATGCTCTTTTAATATTTGTAAGAACAAAGACGGCAACAGTTGATTTAGCAGAAAAATTATCTGCAAGAGGTTTTTCAGCTGAAGCGATTAATGGTGATATTGTTCAAAATCAAAGAGAACGAACAATTCAGCAACTTAAAAAAGGGAAAATTGACATTCTAATTGCCACAGATGTTGCCGCAAGAGGGTTGGATGTTGAGCGAATTTCTCACGTTGTGAATTATGATATTCCTCAAGACCCAGAGTCTTATGTTCACAGAATTGGAAGAACAGGAAGAGCAGGTAGAGAAGGAAAAGCAATACTTTTTGTAGCGCCAAGAGAAAGAAGGATGCTTCAGACAATAGAAAGAATTACTCGTCAACCAATCACCCCAATGCAGCTCCCTTCTGCCAAAATTATTAATGAGCAAAGGGTAACAAACTTCAAACAAAGAATAAGTGATACTCTTAATAATCAAGAGTTGGGAATCTTTGAAGAACTAGTCCTAAGCTTCCAAAAAGAGCATGAAGTTGACGCCTTTAAAATAGCATCGGCACTAGCATTAATGGCGCAAGGTACAGAGCCATTACTTCTTAGTGAAAAAGAGTTAAGCCAAGGTTCATTTAAGGAAGGTAGTAAAGCTAAAATTTCCATTTCAGTTCATGCAGATTCACTCAAAAATAATCCTTCAATTAAAATGCGAAGGTACAGACTAGCTGTTGGTCGTAAAGACAACATTAAGCCGGGCAATGTTTTAGGTGCAATAGCAAATGAAGCTGAAATTAGTAGCGAGTTTATTGGAGCAATTCAAATATTTCAAGACTTTACTACAATTGATTTGCCCGATGAAATGACAAAAGAAACACTTGCAATTTTGAAAAAAACTAGAGTTTTTGATAAAAAACTCAACATTGAAGAGTTATCAGAGAAAAATAATACTACCTCTCCCCATGAAAAAAATGATGATTTTAAAAGAGACTCTTCGAGAAGAGGTGGTGAAAGAAAGTTTGAAAGAAAGCCTAGAGGCAAGGGTGGAGATAGGCCTAATAGACACAAAGATAAGAAATTCTCGCGAGGAAAGCCCAAAAGAAAAGATTAATTGCTGGTAATTACTCGCAAATAGACCTATTTAATATAATAATATAGGTTAAAATCACGTTGCTGGTTAAAATACAGCTAATTTAATAGTGTGTTGTTGCTTCGTAGTAAGTCGGTTTCACAGTAATTTGGGTTGGTTGCGTCTTTTCCATGTTTTATTTATTTTTAGGAGACGGAATGTCTACAACAACAGGACGCGTTAAATGGTTTGACGCAAAAAAAGGTTTTGGTTTTATTGAGCAAGAAAGTGGTGACGATGTGTTCGTTCACTTCAGAGCAATCCAAGGTGATGGTTACAAATCACTAGAAGAAGGTCAAGAAGTTGAATTTGAACTTGAAGATGGCGCCAAAGGACCTCAAGCTGCCAACGTAGTACCAAAATAATTTAAGAATTATTTAATGAAAACCCAGCCTAAGTGCTGGGTTTTTTATTGCCTGACTTAAATCAAATTGCTACAATTTAAACCTCTATCGCCTCATTTTTTTGCAGCCATAATGATATCTCTTTCAATTAAAAGTATTTGTTACATATATAATTAATACAAAAAAGAGAATCTATGAAAACATTCTATTGGTACGATTATGAGACTTTTGGTTTATCACCAAAAGTTCAAAGAATTGCTCAATTTGCGGGCATTAGAACTGATGAAAATCTTAATGTTCTTGAAGAGCATATGTTCTATTGTAAACCCACTCATGACTGTCTACCAGCTCCTGAAGCATGTGCAGTGACAGGAATAACACCTCAATTATGTGAAAAAAATGGTTTAATTGAACATGAATTTATCAAAAAAATACATCATGAATTTTCAACACCTGAAACATGCATTGTTGGTTATAACTCTATAGCATTTGATGATGAATTTACTCGGCACACTTTATTTAGAAATTTCATAGATCCATATTCTTGGCATTGGCAAAATGGTAACGCAAGATGGGATATTCTTAATGTTGCACGGTTCTGTTATGCGCACAAAGAAGAAGGCAGCTTAGAGTGGGTAAAAAATGATAAAAATAGACCAATTTTCAAGCTAGATCAACTTGCGCCTGCAAACAACATTGAGCACACTAATGCACATGATGCTATGGCTGATGTTAGGGCCACAATTGGCATTGCAGCTATCATTAAAAAAAGTCAACCAAAGTTTTTTGATTACGCTCTTAGCTTAAATGACAAAAAGGAGGTTAGCAAGCAAGTTCGTATCCTACATCCAATGCTTCTAACAAACTCACCCTTTGGCTACAAGTCTTCTTTTACTCGCTTAGTAACCGCAATATGCTATCACCCTGAATATTCAGATCGTGCGATCGTCTTTAACCTTAATCAAGACCCAGAACTTCTAATGGAACTTGAGATTGATGAATTAAAAACGCTTACATTTTCTAAAAAGGTTGATTTACCAAAAGGCATTAACAAGCTTGAACTTAACGAACTAGTTTTTAACAAAAGCCCAATGTTTGTATG
>CAJQTP010000032.1 GCA_905620445.1 uncultured Candidatus Thioglobus sp. | reverse complement strand
AATTGCTGATTAGCGATTTAACGGATGCTGATTTACTTGAGTTCTGTAAAATTGCAAATCAAAAATACAGGGAAGGAAGTCCAATTATTAGTGATGAGTATTACGACTTCATCTTTACTCTCGAATTATCAAAAAGACTTCCAGGCGATCCTTTCTTGCAGAAAATTGAAACTGAAAATGAAGGATTTTCAGAAGAAAAAATTAAACTTCCTAAAAAAATGTTATCGACAGATAAGGCTTATAGCTGGGAAGAGATAAATAAGTGGCTCGAGAGAATTGCAAAGTTTTCAGTTGAAATTAACCATTCAGTCGATGATATTCAAATAAAAGGCACAGCTAAGTTAGACGGCTTTGCAGGTTACGATGATGGTGCTAAACTTTATACAAGAGGTGATGGGAATAAAGGTAGTGATATAAGTAGAGTTTTCGAAAGAGGGCTTGGAATTTTTAATAATAGTGAAAGAGGTCAAGGTCCTGGAGAAATAGTTGTTAAGCGCAGCTATTTTGAAAAGCACCTTAGTAATCATTTTGAATATCCAAGAAACTTTCAAGCTAGCCTCATTAAAGAAAAAGAATTAGATAAGTTTGCAATTGATGCAATTAGTGAAAAAGCTGCTTTATTTGTCCCATTTACTCAATTACCTAAATGGCTTGGAAGTATTGAGGAATTCAGTAGTCAATTTTTAGATATCGTTAGACAATTGGAAGGCGGGGTTGATTTTGATGTCGACGGAGTAGTGTTTGAAATAGTTAGCCCGGAGCTTAAAAAGCATATGGGTTCCAATCGTAAGTTTCACCGCTGGCAAATTGCCTATAAAGAAAATAAAGAGAAAGCTCAAGTCAAGGTTATATCCGTAACTGCCCAAGTTGGCAGAACAGGAAAGATAACACCTGTTGCTGAATTAGAGCCAACCCAGCTAAGTGGAGCCACAATTTATCGCGCTACTGGCCATCATTATGGGCTTGTGAAAGAGCAAGGTTTAGGCGCTGGAAGTGTTATTGAGTTAACTCGAAGTGGCCTAGTTATTCCTAAAATTAATAAAGTTTTGAAGGCTGCAGAAGTCGATATACCTGCTAATTGCCCTAGTTGTGGAAATAAATTAAGCTGGGATTCAGATTTTCTAATGTGCCTTAGTCATAAGGTGTGTCCAGATCAAATTAAAGGAAAGATAATATATTTTTTTCGAATCCTTGCAAACAATGATGGTTTTGGTCAAGCTACAATTCAAAAATTATATGATCAAGGCGCTCGCCAAGTCAGTGATATTTATCTTTTAAACAAAGCTCAATTAATTTCGATGGGTTTTGGTGAAAAAACCTCTCAAAATCTAATGGATCAGCTCACTAGATCACGGCAAGAAAGAATTGAAGACTGGAGATTTTTGGCGGCTTTTGGCGTGCAAAGACTTGGTATGGGGAACTGTGAAAATTTGCTAAAAAGCTATTCAATTGATCAAGTTTTTAATTTGCCAGTCGAAGAGATATCAAATATTGATGGTTTTGCCGAGCTAACCGCTGAATTAATATTTGATGGTCTGTTGTCAATTAGGGATCAATATGAAACTTTGGTTTTAGGTGGATTCCAGCTTGAGTCAACTCTCTTATCTAGCGATACAAATTTAAGTAGTAATCCTTTTAACAACAAAAAGATTGTTTTTACTGGGTCAATGAATGAGTCCAGAGTGGAGCTCCAAAAACAAGCCAAAGCATTTGGCGCTATAGTCAGTAAAAACGTAAGCTCAAAAACTGATTATCTAATTATTGGTGAGAATGTTGGTCAATTAAAAACCAAAGCTGCAAAAACTCATGGGGTTGAAATTCTTTCTGAAGCTGAATATTTGAGAAAACTAACTTCTTCATAATAAGTACTATATAATAATCACAACTTGAAAGCCAATGCTGGCTTTTAAGACAAAACAATGACGTTTATTTAGGGATTTCCTAGATAAGCGTTTTTTTTCGTCAGTTTAAAGATGAGCTGCACTGGTATAGAAGCCCACTACTTTTTTTTCAGAGGTAGTGGGCTTTTTAGTTTTTATTATATGGAGTAATAATATGAAAATGATTACAGCATTTATTCAGCCGAAAAAGCTAGATGTCGTAAGGGAGGCTCTCTCTGAGATAAGTATTAATGGTGTCACAGCAACTGAAGTTAAGGGGTTTGGAAGACAAAAAGGACATACTGAACTTTATCGTGGATCAGAGTTTGTTATTCAATTTTTACCAAAAGTAAAGTTGGAAATTGCCATTAATGATGAGCAGATTGATGAAGTAGTAGAAACCATTTCCAGTGCGTGCAAGATAAATGGCGGAAAGATTGGCGACGGTAAAATTTTTGTTTCAAGTCTTGACCAGGTTGTTCGTATTCGTACGGGTGAAACTGGTCCAGACGCAATTTAGGAGAGATTTATGGAAGATCAAATATTTGAATTACAATATGCACTCGATACCTTTTATTTTTTGGTAATGGGCGCATTAGTTATGTGGATGGCGGCAGGCTTTTCAATGCTTGAAGCTGGATTGGTTAGGAGTAAAAATACTGCAGAAATTTTAACTAAAAATATTGGTTTATTTGCTATTGCATGTACGATGTATATGGTTTATGGCTATGACGTAATGTATGGTGGTGGGACTCTATTATCAGGAATAAGCGGTCAAGGAGAGACTTACTCAAATGCCTCTGACTTTTATTTTCAAGTGGTGTTTGTAGCTACGTCAATGTCAATTGTTTCTGGAGCAGTGGCAGAGAGAATGAAGCTATTTGCTTTCTTTGCTTTTGCAGTAATTTTTACGACTTTAATCTATCCATTAGAGGGCTCGTGGACATGGGGAGGCGCAAGTGTTTTTGGTCTATATTCATTAAGTGACTTTGGATTTTACGACTTTGCTGGCTCTGGAATTGTACATATGGCAGGCGCTTCAGCAGCACTTGCAGGCGTTCTATTGCTTGGCGCTAGAAAAGGTAAGTATGACAAAGACGGAAAATCAATGCCAATCTTGGGTGCAAATTTACCTTTAGCAACTCTTGGAACATTTATTTTATGGATGGGTTGGTTTGGTTTTAATGGTGGCTCGGTATTAGCAATGGCTAGTAAAGAGAGTGCAGATGCAGTTGCAATGGTATTTGTTAATACTAATGCAGCAGCAGCTGGTGGCGTAATCGCAGCACTTTTTTTTGCAAAATTGTGGTTTGGAAAAGCAGACTTAACTATGACATTAAACGGCGCATTGGCAGGTCTTGTAGCTATTACTGCTGGCCCAGACACGCCAAGTGCGTTAGTTGCAACTATAATTGGCGCTGTTGGAGGAGTTCTAGTAGTCCTTTCAATAGTGTGGTTTGATCGCAAGCTGAGAATTGATGATCCAGTTGGAGCAATATCAGTCCATGGAGTTGTTGGTTTATGGGGTCTTTTAGCTGTTCCACTTACAAATAGTGATGTTACATTTTCTGGTCAGTTAATTGGCGCTGTTACTATTTTTGTCTGGGTATTTATTGCTTCTGGAGTGGTTTGGTATGCTCTTAAAACTATTATCGGAATTCGAGTTACTGCAGAAGAAGAAGATAATGGCTCAGATCTCACTGAGTGTGGCTTAGAGGCTTACCCAGAGTTTTTAACTAAGTAATACGTAATAAGAAAATCAATTAAAGAAATGATATTACTTCTTTATTGACCAACTTCAACTTGAAGCACGAAAGCTTCAAGTTGAATCTTATTGGCTACGCGACGGTTTGTTATCTCCTGCTCCGTCAGCTGATGCTTTTAATTTATATTTAATTTAAGAGTCAAGCTAATCGCACGTGAAAGATAAGCTTAATGAGGTATATTAATGAGCAGTATAAATAAAGTCCAAATGAATCAAATTAAAATGAAACAGACAGCGTTAAAAATTATATTAGTTGATGAGAATATGGGGCGATCTGCTATTCTTAGGCGCGCCCTTCAAGACAAAGGTCACGAAGTCATCTCTCGCCTAGAGGGGAGTAAAAATCTTGCAACGAGCAACGAAATTACCCATGCGGATGTTGTCATTGTTAATGCTGATATTCCAGACGAAGCTGTTTTTGCAAACTTAAGGGATGTTAATAAAACCAAGCCTAAGCCGATTGTCATGTTTACAGAAAGCTCAGAAGATCATATGGCTGGAACTGCTATTAAATCGGGAGTTAATGCCTATATTGTTGATGGTCTTGAAGAAAAAAGAGTTCAGCCGATTATAGATGTTGCAATTGCTCGTTTTAGAGAGTTTCAAGCACTCAAAGATGAATTGGATGCTACTAGAAATCAGTTAGCTGAGAGAAAAGCAGTTGAAAAAGCCAAAGGCTTATTAATGAAGCATAAAAAAATAACTGAAGATGAGGCGTATCAATCTATTCGAAAGATGGCTATGGACAAAAATAAAAGAATTACTGATGTTGCTGATGGAATTATAAGTGCTTTTGAGCTAATACAATAATCTATTTATTTCTAGAAGCCTTTTCTTGATGACCAGAAATACCAAAACGAGCGGCTAATTCTAATTCAACCTCTTCAAGTGAAATATTTTCATGACGCAGTAAAACTAACAAGTGAAACCAAAGGTCTGCTACCTCATGAATAATCTCTTCCCTTCCCTCTTCTTTGGCAGCTTTAATAACTTCATCCGATTCTTCGCTAATCTTTTCTAGGATTTTATTTGTTCCTTGATGATATAAAGAGGAAACATAGGATTCATCTTCTGAAGATGATTTTCGCTCTTCAAGTATTTTTTCTAAAGCTAAAAGCATGTTATCCATAGATTTCCTTTGGATCCTTTATAACCTCTGAGATGCTTTGCCATTTATTGTTTTCAAGTCTATTAAAAAAACAATTAGCACGGCCTGTATGACAAGCAATACCACCTTTCTGGCTTACCTTAAGCAAAATAACATCTTGATCACAGTCTGTATAAATCTCAACTATATCTTGACTATGCCCGGACTCCTCACCTTTAAACCAGAGTTTTTTTCTAGATCTTGAAAAATAGACTGCTTTTTTAGTTTTTACACTTAAAGATAGTGCTTCTTTATTCATCCACGCCATCATTAAAACTTCAGAAGATGAAAAGTCCTGAGTAATTACGGGGACTAGTCCTTTTTCATTAAACTGAATTTTATCTAGGGCTTTCATTGTTTAGCTGTAATATGTTTAATAACAATTTTACCGATGCATTATAAATCAATGAAGGTTTATTTTTATAGCCCTGCTTTTAGGCTTGCTACTATAAATTGATCTAAATTACCATCGAGTACATCTTGTGTATTGCTACTTTCAACACCTGTTCTTAAGTCCTTAATACGCGACTGGTCAAGAACATATGAGCGTATTTGATGTCCCCAGCCAATATCTGACTTTAAATCTTCTACGTCCTGCTTCTCACTGTTTCTTTTTTGCATTTCTAGTTCGTATAGTTTAGATTTTAATTGTTTCATTGCCTGGTCTTTATTGGCATGTTGAGACCTTCCATCCTGGCACTGAACAACTGTTGAAGTAGGTAAGTGAGTAATTCTAACCGCAGATTCAGTTTTATTAACATGCTGACCGCCGGCACCAGAGGCGCGATAAGTATCTATTCGAAGATCAGAAGGGTTTATATCTATTTCAATATTGTCATCAATTTCTGGAGATACGAATACTGAAGAAAATGAGGTATGTCTTTTTCCATTTGCATTATATGGGGATTTTCTAACGAGTCTATGAATGCCTATTTCACTTCTTAGCCAGCCAAATGCATAGTCACCATCAAAGTGAATGGTTGCAGATTTAATTCCAGCAACTTCTCCAGCTGAAACTTCCATTAGCTTAACTTTAAATTTATGTTTATCGCCCCATCTTAAATACATTCTTAAAATCATTTCAGCCCAGTCTTGAGCTTCTGTACCTCCAGAGCCTGATTGAATGTCTAAGTATGCCGAGTTTTGATCCATATCACCGCTAAACATTCTTTTAAATTCATATGATGCAATGGATTCTTCTATTTCATTTAAATCAGCAATGATCCCATTAACTGTATTCGTATCATTTTCAGCTTCAGCCATCTCAAGAAGCTCTTGGGCATCATTTAAAATACTTGAAGAGTAAGAAAATACTTCACAAAGATTTTCGAGTTCGACTTTTTCTTTACCTAAAGATTGTGCCTTTTCAGGGTCTGACCATATTTCAGGATTTTCAAGTTCCAACCTAACCTCTTCTAGGCGATCAGCCTTTTCATCAATCACCAAGTGTTCAGCTAAAACAGTTGAGCGCTCGATGAGTTCAGATATTTTTTGATAATTCGCAGAAAGTTCCATAACCCTATTTTAATGCGACAAGTAATAAAAAAGCCCCAAAATAGGGGCTTTAATTTATTTCACGCTATTTTTTACTTTCTTAAGCCTAGTCGCGAAATTAAATTTGAATAAGTAGTAACATCATTAGTCCTAGCATAAGCTAGTAATTTTTTACGCTGAGAAACCAAACGCAACAGCCCCCTCCTTGAGTGGTGGTCTTTTTTGTGTGTTTTAAAATGCTCAGTTAAATGCTTTATTCTTGCAGTTAATAGAGCAACTTGCACATTAACAGACCCAGTATCAGCTGAGTCATTTTGGTATTCTTTAATAATAGCTTGTGTATCAATTGACATAATTAACAGTATATGTGACAAAATTTAAGAACGGAATTATACTCTATTTTTTTGAATTGTTGTATTTCTAATAAAATATTATTAATTATATTTGTAAAAGTTTTCTGCACCTTCTGGCCTTGTTTTAAACCGACGATGAATCCACAGGTATTGCTCAGGATTTTTATTTATTTGTTTTTCGAGAATTTTATTTGTAATTGTTGCATCAATAATTGGATTGTTAGACGGAAATCCTGAAAGTGGCTTTTCAAATGACATCTCATATCCCTTGCTTGTTCTAATAAAGCTATATGGAATGACTCTAGTTTTATTATTTTTAGACAGTCTTGCAGTTGCTGAAGCAGTTGCAGTTTGAATTCCAAATAATGGAGCAAACACACTATTGTTTTCCCCTAAGTCCTGATCAGGTGCATACCAAATGGGCAAGCTATTATTTATGGCTTTAATGATCGACCTTGTGTCAGTACTTTTAATCATTACAGCGCCATTTTTTTTATAGCCTTTGACCATGGCTTGGTCAAATAGTTTATTATTTTGGGGCCGGTATATATTGGCAATTGTATGATTAATCAGTAAGGCGCGACTGCCTAACATAAGCGGCATGAAATGTGAGCACAGAATAATAATTCCACCTTCCTGTTTGAGCGCATCTGTAAAGTATTGTTCATTCTTGACTACTAATAACCTACTGATTTTTTTATCACTTGCATAATAAGCATTTGCAGTTTCAAAAAGACTAATACCTATTGCCTCAAAATGATTTTTAACTAAAGTATTAACTTGTGCTTGTTTTTTTTCTGGAAAACAATGAGATATATTGGAATATGCTGTGGACCGTAATTTTGACATAAATGGATAAATTGCCTTACCAATAAACTTGCCAATAAATACTTGGGCACTAAAAGGAATAAACACTCCAATTCGCATTAGTAAAATTAAAATCCAAGTTGGAAAAAATTTAGGGTGAATAAATTTGATGTTTAACATTAAAATAAAAATAAAATGATACTAAAGATTAACATATAAATTATGCCGTTTATTGACAGAGATTTTATCAATGATTTACCCAATAGGGTAGATATTGTTGGCCTAATTAATAAGAGAGTCGCATTAAAAAAGGCTGGGAAGGATTTTAAGGCTTGCTGCCCCTTCCATGAAGAAAAAACACCATCCTTCACTGTTGTTCCTAATAAACAAATTTATCACTGCTTTGGCTGTGGAGAAAGTGGCGGTGTCATTGATTTTGTCATGAAGTATGATCATTTGGCTTTTGTGGAGGCTATTGAAACAGTAGCTGGCGAGTCTGGGATTTCAGTTGTGTACGATCAGACTGCTAAGCCTATTGATAAGAGATTTGAGCGATACAACAAATTAATGTCAGAGCTTAGTGAATTTTATCAAAACCAATTGAAACAATCTGCAGCGAAAAAGAAGGTAGTTGACTATGCAAAAAATAGAGGAATTAGCGGAACTATAGCCAAAAGGTTTGAGCTTGGCTTTGCGCCTCCTGGTTGGACCAATCTTTATGATGCATTTAAAAATAATGATGAATCTATTCAGGATCTTTTGTCAATGGGGATGTTGGTTCCAAAAAAGGATAAGAAGGACGACTTTTATGACCGATTCCGCGATCGATTAATGTTTCCAATTCACAATACTAAAGGAAACGTTATAGGTTTTGGAGGAAGGGTTTTATCAAGCAATGATAATCCCAAGTATCTGAATTCACCTGAAACACCTTTATTCTCCAAATCAAAAGAACTTTATGGTCTCTATCACTGCAGAAAGCATAGTAGGCGTATTGATTATATTATAGTTGTTGAGGGCTACATGGACGTGATTGCTCTTCATCAACAAGGCATAACTAATGTTGTGGCTACGCTTGGTACTGCTACTACTCCCGCCCATTTGCAAGTTTTATCTCGCTCAGCAGAGACAATTATTTTTTGTTTTGATGGCGACAAAGCTGGAAGAGATGCAGCATGGAAGGCATTAAAGACTTCTTTACCAGTGATAACCTCAGGACTACTTATTAAGTTTTTGTTATTGCCTGATGGAGAAGACCCGGATACTTTAATAAAAAGTGAGTCAGCAAAATCTTTTACCAAAAGGGTGGAGGAGTCGCAAACTCTTTCGAGTTTTTTATTTGATCATATAAAGTCAGAGGTTCCCTTTAATACAATAGAGGGCAAGACTTTATTTTTAGAAAAATCTGCGGCCTTGATTAACTTAGTGACTTATCCAATATACCGTCAGCAATTAATTGAGGGTGTTGCTCAAACCATTGGACAGAATGTTGGCCAGGTTGAAAAGGTGATGGAACAAACTGTTGTGGATGAAGTGCCATCATTTAATGCAGATGATTATGGTGAAATTGAACCGCCATATAGACCAGTTCAAAAAAATATAATTGCTTCACGCTCCTCGAGCATGAAAAGCCTTATGTCAAGAATGATTTCATGCGTTATTAATTACCCTTCAATAGTAAATGATCCTGAATCCTCAAGCGTTATTGAGGAGCGAGCACGAAACTTACCTAAGTCAGAAGTGTTGGTTGAATTGATTAGATATGCACAGGTAGAGTCTGACCTTTCGAAGGAGGGTTTATTGACGCCCTTCAAGTCTAAAGAAAGAATATATTCTCGCCTTCAGGAATTAAGCGTAATGGAGCCATTTTTAAGTGAATATGAAGCCAAGGAAGAGTTTGGATACACTTTGACTGCAGCAGAAAAGTACTATGAAAGAAAATCGACAAAAGCCTCTATTCTTTCTGCTAAAACTCATGATGACGAAAAACTTGTTATGGAAAATATTATGAAAGGCAGGGTTAATCCAATATCTAAAAAAAAACTTTAACCCTCAAATTTTGATTTAATTTGTGGATCATTAATTAGTATTCTTTTCATCGCTTTTTGAAATGCCATAGAGGCGGAATTAGATCCTTCGCATCGATTTCTCATCGTTGAATCCCAAGACACAAAGCATTTTTTAGGGTAATCGAGCCTGACTGCCATAATGTATTTTGGATTTTTGGCAGGAGAAAATCCGATGAAATAAGTTCTTTTAGCGCCATCTTTACTATACTTTCCATCAATAACAATTTCTGCTGTTCCTGTTTTTCCTGCAACTGAGTAACCATTAATTACTGCTCGATAACCTGAGCCGTTATCTGAGGCAACTGAGTCAAGTATTTCAGCTATTCTTTTGGTTGATTCAGGGGTAAAAATTTGCTGTAAATTATTAGGAGTACTATCGTTCTTAAAAAGTTTTAATGATGGTATTGCCCCTTTATTGGCGAACACAAGATAAGCTCTTGCAAGCTGAGCAAGATTTGCATTCATAGGGCCATGCCCAAAAGATAGTGAGCGTTTATCAGCCAAACCCCAGTCGCTAAAGTGTCTTAAAATACCTGGATTTTCAGCTCTAGGCATTACTCCAAGCGATCTGCCAAAACCCAACATATTCCATGTGTTATAAAAATCTTCATTTTCAATATTTTCAGCAACCTTTACAGTACCTAGATTGTGTGATTTTTCAAGAATCCTTTGAATCGTCATTTCAGTATATTTTTTGTCAGGCAATATGTTTCCTACACGCTTTGTAACGTCAATCAATTCATCATCTGTTGCTGTTATTATTCCTTTATCTAAAGCTAATAGCATTGTGAAAGGCTTCATAATTGAGCCTGGCTCAGTTTTATCTGAAAAAACTCGATTACGGTAATCATCAGCACTATAGTTTTGATGATTATTTGGGTTTGTTGATGGATAGTTTGCTAGTGCTAGTATTTCACCGTTTGGTGATAGAACAATTGCAGCAGCAGAGTCTGCCTCATGAAATTCAGCCTGCTCTTTGATTGCATTATAGACATGGAATTGAATATCAGAATCTATAGTTAAGCTTAAATCTTTACCCTCTTTAAATTCCCTGATTAATTCTGCATCATAGTAAATATTAGAATCACTTTTGTTGTCTGCCAATCTTTTAATGCCATTACTGCCTGCTAAATATTGATCGTATTCAGATTCAATGCCAAACACTCCAATATTTTCAATATCAGTTTTTCCAAGTAACGGAGCTATGGAGTCTTTTTTAGGATAGTAGCGAAAACTACTAGATTGGATTGCAACGCCTGCAATTGATTGTCGGCTGCAATTCTCTACTTCTACTTTTTCTTTAATTGCTGGTTTTATACCAATAATTAATTTAGCATTATCAAATAAGCTATTATAAGGAGATTTAAGTTCCTTAAAACAAATTTTAATCCGTTTCTTTTTGAGTGTGGCAATATTATTTAGAATGGCATCATTTACTCTTAAATTTTCTTTAACAATAAAGTACTTTCGCTTTTTTTTTCTTTTTTCACTTATTTTCTCCCTAAACTCATCAATAGGAATCTTTAAAGCTTCAGCCAAAAAATCAATATATTCTTCTTGAAGGATCATTGGGTCAAGATTAATTTTTTTGTGAATAAGATTGATTGCAAGAAGGTTGTTATTTCTGTCTAAAATACTTCCTCTTATAGAGTTTTCAACAATGATTCTTTCTGAGTTATTTGAAGCCTTAAGCTTTAAAGGCATATCATTTGCATTAATGTTGGTAATACCAAAAGCCCTGTATATAAAAATGAATACAATGATAATAAAACAAATTTTGATCAATGCCTGTCTGTTTCTATAGCCTTGTACGCGAGCTATCTTCATATAGAAACCTCATCAGATTCTATTGGGGAGAACATTAGTAACTCTTCTTTTGATTTTTGATAAACCGTTACACCGCTTTGAAGTTCTGAAGATTCCATCATTAATTGCCTATTTAGTGCATTAATTCGCTCATGATCAGATTTAACAATCTTCTCTTGTTTATGAAGTAAGTACATTTGATGATGCCAGTGAATGCTTAATAGTGAAATTGAAACTATCGTAATTATTAATAGAGTATTAGTGATTATTTTTTTTTTGAGTAGCACTAGCACTTTTCAACCAAGCGGAGAATTGCACTTCGTGATCTTCTATTTACTTTTACCTCTTCATCAGATGGCTTTATTTTTCCTAAATCTTTAAGTAAGCATTCGGATTCATCATTTGTGATGATTGGTAGACCTTTTGGGAGTTGCTTAGGACGGGAATATTTGCGAATAAATTGCTTTACTATTCGATCTTCAATTGAGTGAAAGGTAATAATTACAAGTCTTCCTTTCGGAGATAGTGCATCTATAGTCTGATCAAGAGCTTCTGAAAGTTTTTTTAATTCATCATTAATTGCAATTCTAATAGCTTGAAATGAGCGAGTAGCTGGATGCTTATTTTTGCCAGGCCTAACAACAGTAGCGATTAGATTTGCGAGCTCAAGCGTGGAGTTTAGGTCGTTATTTTTTTGATACTCTTTAATAGTTGATGCAATAATTCTACTTCTTTTTTCTTCACCATACTGATAAAGAGCGTTTGCAATTTCAGTTTCGTTACTATCCCTTAACCAGCTTGCTGCAGTAACAGTTTGCGTTTGATCCATCCTCATATCAAGTGCGCCATCCTTCATGAAGCTAAAGCCTCTCTCAGCATTATCAATTTGAGGTGAAGAAATGCCAAGATCCATTAATATGCCGTCCACTTTCCCTAATAAATTTAATTGGCTAAGATTGTCTTGAAGGTTTGAAAAATTACAATGAATTGCAGTTAACCTTGGATCTGGTAGATTTATTTTTGCATAGTTGATTGCGTCAAGATCTTGATCAAGGCCAATAATCTTTCCTGAATCTCCAAGATTTTTAAGTATTCCTATGGTGTGACCGCATCTTCCTAGAGTGGCATCAACATAAATACCATTGGGCTTAATATTAAGACCCTTTATAGATTCATTGAAAAGAACTGATTCATGATGGTTTGATTCTATCATTGAGCCAACTCTCTTAAATGATTCATAATTTTAAAGTGAAAGTTTTAAAATTTCTTCAGGGACTTCTATTTGAATGCTCAATCTTTCAAGTTTTTTAATTTGTTCTTTCCATGAACTTTCATCCCAAATTTCAAAACTTGTACCTTGCCCACTTAAAATCGCTTTATTTGTTAGATTTGCATAGTTTTTGTGAGAGGTTGGTAGCAAAATTCTGCCAATTTTATCCAATTCACATTCACAAGCATGCCCTATAAGTTTTCTAGATAGTTTTTTTGAATGTACATTTAAAGAAGGAAGATCGCCAATTTTTCGCTCAAGTTGCTGCCAATCAGGCAGAGGGTATAGAACCAAGCAGGGGTCATCAGGATGAATGCTAAGAACCATTTGTCCAGAACAGATTTTGGCGACTTGGTCTTGATGGCGTATAGGTATCTTAACCCTGCCTTTTGCGTCAATTGATAATAGGTGAATTCCACGAAACATAAAACCATTTTATACCATTAAATACCATTTATCACCACAAATATTTTTACTCATTGTTGCTTCATTATGATTTCTTTTTTTTGTTAGAATGCTATCAAATTATAGAAATTATTAAAATCACCTAATCAAAGGAAAGATGATGAATAAAAAAGTAGCAATTATTGGCGCAGGTCCAAGCGGCCTAGCGCAGCTCAGAGCTTTTAAATCTGCAGAAGAAAATGGTGAGGTTATTCCTGAGGTTGTTTGTTTTGAGAAGCAAGATAACTGGGGAGGGCTATGGAATTATAGCTGGAGAACAGGGCTTGATAAGCATGGTGAAATTGCCCATAGTAGTATGTATCGCTATCTTTGGTCTAATGGCCCTAAAGAGTGCTTAGAATTTGCAGATTATTATTTTGAAGAGCACTTTGGTCACCCGATAGCCTCTTTTCCGCCAAGAGAAGTTTTGTTTGATTATATTCAAGGAAGGGTAGAGAAAGCTAATGTTAGAAATAAAATCAGATTTAATACCGCTGTAAGAAATGTTGAATATGATAAAAAAAGTGAGTTATTTACTGTATCCGTAAGCAACTTGATTGATGACGAGATGTATTCTGAAGAATTTGATTACGTTATAGTTGCTTCTGGGCATTTTTCAACCCCTAATACCCCTAGTTATGAGGGCTTTAATATCTTTAACGGCAGAATACTTCATGCCCATGACTTTAGAGATGCTTTGGAGTTTGAAGGCCAAGATATCTTAATAATTGGAAGTAGTTACTCTGCTGAAGATATTGGATCTCAATGCTATAAATATGGAGCTAAGTCAATTACAAGTAGTTATCGTACTGCTCCAATGGGGTTTGGCTGGCCAGATAATTGGGAGGAGAGGCCCGCTTTAATCAAAGTTTTAGGAAATACCGCTCATTTTGCTGATGGAAGTTCTAAAGATGTTGACTCAATTATATTGTGTACAGGCTATATTCACCATTTTCCATTCTTGCCAGATTCACTTCGCTTAAAAACGAATAATATTCTTTATCCATTAGGCCTATTTAAAGGAGTTGTATGGGAAGAGAACCCAAAGCTTATGTATTTAGGAATGCAAGATCAATGGTATACATTTAATATGTTTGATGCCCAAGCTTGGTATGCAAGAGATGTCATTCTCGGAAAAATAGCGTTGCCTTCATATGGCGATATGCAATCGCATACTCTTGAGTGGCATGAGCGAGAAACAGCACAAGACGATGTTGCATATGCAATTGACTTTCAAGGCGCATATACCCAAATGTTAATTGATGAAACTGATTATCCAAACTTTGATATTGAGGGAGTCAACAGAACATTTATGGATTGGAAGCATAATAAAAAAGATGGAATTATGACTTTTAGGGATAAATCTCATGCATCTTTGATGACGGGAACTCAGTCACCACCTCACCATACGCCATGGCTTGAAGCGTTAGATGATTCTCTAGAGACTTATTTAGATATTTGATTTCAGTGTATTCACAATTAGAGCACTGAAATGATTTGTGGCTAATTTTAAATATTTAATTCATCATATAAAAAACACTACTACGAAGATTGATTAAGACTAAAATTCCACCTCTGTTAAAATATAATACCTAGCTCTTTAAAGGTTAAATTGTTATTCGGTGAACGATAAGAACTACCATAAAATTGATAAAAGCTCAATTGAAGACGTTATTGAGCGTGCGAAACAATACCGATCATTACTTCAACCAGAAGTTGCTATTAGTATTTGCTTAGATATCTTTGCTGTTGATAAGAACAATCAAAATGCCCTAGTAATCTATATTCTTGCATTAACAGACCAATTAGTTCAAAGCGAATCAAAGATTCATCACAAAAAAATTACAGACAGTATTAAAAAGCTTGATTCTGAATTTTTACGCCACTACTACTCTGGAATTTTTTTAGAGAGACAGGCTAGAGGATTGTTAATAAATTCTATGTCACGATCATTTGCCTATGAGGCCTTTATTGAGGCAATTGAAGAATTTGAGATAGCAGAAAAAATGGCGCCAAAACATTGTGCGGATCCAATTTTGCGTTATAACAGTTGCCTAAGAACCATTAAAAAAGAAAACCTTCAACCACGTCAAGAATTCGATGAACTTTACTAACAATCGCACAGTCAGTCTCAAAAAAATGATGGCAATAGCTGGATTATTTTGGTTTTTTTTCTTAATATTTTATCTTTTAGGGGCTTTAACCTTTCATTCGGGTGAGCAGGCCTTTACTGCTTTTTATGCCTGGTTTAATGGCTCAATTTTTTACCCTATTTTGGCTACTTTATTAATATTGACACTTGCTTTTCATGTGTTTATTGCAATTACTAGGCAGCTTTCAAATAATGTTAGCTCTGGTGAGCGATATAAGAAGCCTTATCCTAAGGCTATTCCTAGAATAGTTGCTTGGTCAGGCGCTTCTATCATTCTAATTTTCATAATTACTCATACTGTCCAAATGCTTTCAATAAACACTATTGATTTGTATTCAGAAGTTCAAAATATTTTTCAAAGGCCAATCATGTGGGCGATTTATGGACTTGGAATGATCACAATTTCAACACATTTGCATCATGGATTAACAAATGTTCTTCAAACTTTGGGTATTTCAAGTAAACAACATAAGGGTATTGCACTCATAATTGTTCTTCTTATCATGGCAGGTTATGCCTCAATTCCATTAGGTGTTTTGTATGCAAAAGTTTAACTCAAATGTTCCAACAGGGCCTCTCGAGAATCGATGGGAGAAGCATAAATTTGATCTAGCTCTTATAGCCCCTCAAAATAGGAAAAAATATAATGTTATAGTCATTGGAACTGGTCTTGCTGGCGCGTCATTATGTGCTACGTTGGGCGAGGCAGGATACAATGTTCAGTCTTTTTGTTATAATGATAGCCCAAGAAGAGCCCACTCAATCGCCGCACAAGGTGGCGTAAATGCTAGTAAAAATTATCAAAATGATGGTGATAGCACCTGGAGGCTATTCTATGACACAATTAAGGGTGGTGATTTCCGGGCAAGAGAATCAAATATATATCGATTAGCTCAATTAAGTTGCAACATTATTGATCAGGCGGTTTCTCAAGGTGTGCCTTTTGCTAGAGAGTATAGCGGTTATTTGGCAAATAGATCGTTTGGTGGCACTCAAGTCTCTCGCACTTTTTATGCGCGTGGGCAGACAGGGCAGCAACTATTATTAGGTGCATACGGGTCCATGAGCAAAGAAATTGCGTCTGGAAGAGTGAAGCATACATCTAGATCTGAAATGCTAGAAATAATCATAATTGATGGCAAAGCTAGAGGGGTGGTTGTAAGAGACTTAATCACGGGCGAAATTTCATCGCACGTTGCTGATTGCGTTGTAATGTGTACAGGTGGTTATAGTAATGCTTACTTCCTATCAACTAATGCAAAGGGATGTAACACTTCTGCAACATGGAGAGCGCATAAGAATGGCGCTTACTTTGCAAATCCAAGTTTTACTCAAATTCACCCAACTTGCGTTCCGCCAACAGGTGATAGTCAGTCAAAGTTAACACTCATGAGTGAATCATTAAGAAATGATGGTCGCATATGGGCACCAAAAAATATTGAAGATTGTGATAAAAATCCAAATGATATTCCAGAGGAAAGTAGAGATTATTTTCTGGAGCGTATGTATCCTGCATTTGCAAACTTAGTTCCAAGAGATATTGCTTCAAGAGCACTTAAAGGGATTTGTGATGAGGGGCGGGGTGTTGGATCAATAATTAATGATCAAAGGCTAGGCGTTTATCTTGATTTTTCTTCGGTCATAGAAAAAATAGGTATTGATAAAGTTAAAGAGAAATATGGTAACTTGTTTGATATGTATAAAAGCATTACCGGTGAAAACCCTTATGAAGTTCCAATGAAAATTTATCCTGCACCGCATTACACAATGGGAGGGTTGTGGGTTGATTACAACTTAATGACTACGATTGATGGATTGTTTGCATGTGGTGAAGCTAATTTCTCTGATCATGGGGCAAATCGCTTAGGCGCTTCTGCATTAATGCAAGGACTAGCTGATGGTTATTTCATTGCTCCTCAAACCGTGGCTAATTATTTAGCACGCGGTAAATTTGAAGAGGTAAGTAATGATCATCCTGAGGTAATGGCTTCTATCGATTCGGTTAAAAGTCGTATAGATAGATTAATGAATGCACCAAAACCAAAACATTCCCCAGACTATTTTCATAGAAAAGTGGGAGGTATTTTATGGACTGCATGTGGAATGGCTAGAGATAAAAAATCACTTGAAGAGGCGGTGAAGTCGATTGAAAAACTAAAATCAGAGTTTTGGCTAAACATTAAAGTAACCGGTTCAAATGCTGACTTTAATCAAACTTTAGAAAAGGCTGGAAGAGTTGCAGATTTTATTGAGCTTGGCCATCTAATGTGTATTGATGCGCTTGATCGTGAAGAGTCTTGTGGTGCTCATGCGCGCTTAGAGTATCTTGCTGAAAGTGGCGATGCAATGAGAGATGATGAGAATTATGGTTATGTAGCTGCATGGGAGTTTAATGAGAATGGCCCTGAGCTTCATAAAGAGGAGCTTAATTTTGAGTTTATTAAGCCAACATACAGGGACTATAAATGAATTTTACACTTCATATCTGGCGACAAAAAAACACAAATAGTGATGGGAGTTTTGTAACTTATCACGTCGAAAATATTGACAGCGACACCTCATTTTTAGAGATGCTTGATCACTTAAATGAAAAGTTAATAGAAAAAGGTGAAGATTGCATAGTGTTTGATTATGACTGCAGAGAAGGCATATGCGGAACCTGTTCATTGGTAATTAATGGCCATCCCCACGGCGAAAAGAAAGCAACGACCACTTGCCAGTTGTATATGAGAGATTACGCTAATCAGAGAGAGCTCTGGATCGAGCCATGGCGCGCTAGTAGCTTTCCAATTATGAAAGATTTAGCAGTTAAGCGAGAAGCATTTGATCGAATTATCCAGTCTGGCGGCTTTATTTCTGTTTCAGTTGGTTCTGCTCCTGAAGCTAACTCTCAGCTAATTAATAAAGATGATGCTGATTGTGCATTTGATTCAGCTACTTGTATTGGATGCGGCGCTTGTGTTGCGGTTTGCCCAAATGCTTCAGCAAGTCTATTTGTAGCGGCAAAAATTAATCATTTTGAGCGTTTACCTCAAGGCAAAATCGAAAGTAAAAAGCGCGCAGAAAGAATGATAAATCAGATGGAAGAAGAAGGCTTTGGTAGCTGTTCAAATCATCGGCATTGTGAGACTGTTTGCCCAAAAGAGATTTCAGTAAGTAATATCGCTGCAATGAACAATTTACTATAAACATATATATGAATTGATGTATACTAGTGTTGATTAATGCTAGTTATTTTTTTTACTAGTTAATTAGGGAGATGTTATGAAGGTTGCGGTATTAGGAGCTGCTGGCGGAATTGGTCAGGCGTTAGCTTTATTATTAAAAACACAGTTGCCGAATGGAACTGAATTATCGTTGTATGATATTGCTCCTGTCACGCCAGGTGTTGCAGCAGATTTGAGTCACATCCCTACGGCAGTTAAAGTTTCTGGTTTTGCAGGCGAAGACCCTTCACCTGCTTTGGTAAATGCTGATATTGTATTGATCTCAGCTGGTGTTGCCCGTAAGCCAGGAATGGATCGATCAGACCTTTTTAATATTAACGCAGGTATCGTTAAAAACCTTGTATCAGCATGTGCAGATACTTGCCCAAAAGCTTTAATAGGAATTATTACAAATCCAGTAAATACAACGGTTGCAATTGCAGCAGAAGTTTTAAAGAAAAAAGGGGTTTATGATCCAGCACACTTATTTGGTATAACTACTTTAGATATTATCCGTTCTAGCACATTTGTAGCTGAAGTTAACGGTATAAATCCTGAGGATGTGAGTGTCCCTGTAATTGGTGGTCACTCAGGAATTACTATCCTTCCATTGCTTTCTCAGTCAGGCTTTGATTTTGATGAAACTGGCGCAGCTGCAATGACCACGCGCATACAAAATGCAGGAACTGAAGTTGTTGAGGCAAAAGCAGGCGGCGGCTCAGCTACTTTATCGATGGGTCAAGCGGCCGCAAAATTTGGTTTGTCACTAGTTCGTGCTCTTAATGGTGAAGAGGGCGTGATAGAGTGTACTTATGTCGAAGGCTCGGGAGAAATGGCGCGCTTTTTTGCACAACCCGTTCTGCTAGGTAAAAATGGTGTTGAGAAAATCCTAGGTTTTGGCGATCTTTCAATATTTGAAGAGAAGACACTTAATGCTGCACTTAAAACCCTCAGATCCGATATTAAAATTGGTGAAGAGTTTGTAGATAAAACTTAAAAATAATAATATAAGGCAAAAATGTCACAAACTTTTCATGATAAGGCTTTAGCTTATCACCAAGAAGGAAGACCTGGAAAAATTAATGTTACTTCTCATAAAAAATTAGATAATGATCAAGATCTAAGTTTGGCATATAGCCCAGGCGTAGCAGCTCCTGTAAGAGAAATTGTAAAAGACCCTAGTGCTGTAAATAAATACACTATTAAAGGTAATTTAGTAGCGGTAATTACTGATGGTTCAGCAGTTCTAGGGCTAGGTAATGTCGGACCTTTGGCTGCAAAACCAGTAATGGAAGGCAAGGCTGTATTATTTAAACGTTTTGCGGGTATTGATGTTTTTAATATTGAGCTTGATACTCAAGATGTTGATGAGATTGTCAGCACAATTAAAAATATTGCTCCTACGTTTGGTGGAATTAATTTAGAGGATATATCTGCGCCGCGATGCTTTGAGATTGAAAGGCGATTAATTGAGGAGTTAGATATACCTGTTTTTCATGATGACCAGCATGGAACCGCTATTATTGTTGCAGCAGGGCTTTTAAATGCGCTCGAAATTCAAGAAAAAAACCTCAAAGAGGTAAAGATTGTTTGTGCGGGAGCTGGATCTGCGGGAATTGCAACTTTGAATTTATTGCTTGAGCTTGGCTTTAGTAAAGATAATATTCTGTTAGTTGATCGTAATGGAGTGGTTTCAACTAAAAGTAATAACTTAAGCAAAGAAAAGCTAATTTATGCAGCAGATACTGTTAAAAAAACTTTAACTGAAGCCATTGATGGTTCAGATGTTTTTATTGGTGTTGCTAGAGGAAATCTTGTAACACAAGAGATGGTTAAATCAATGGCTAAAAGACCAATAATTTTTGCATTGTCTAACCCTGATCCAGAAATCTCACCAGCAGATGTTTATGCATGCAGAGATGATGTATTAATGGCTACTGGAAGAAGTGATTATCCAAATCAGGTAAATAATGTTCTTGGCTTTCCTTATATTTTTAGAGGGGCGCTTGATGCCAATTCTAAAATTATTAATACTGAAATGAAGATTGCAGCAGTTCATTCACTTAAAAACTTGGTTAAGCTTCCAGCCCCTAAAGAATTATTAGAACTTTATAAAGATGTTAGCTTGACTTTTGGCAAAGACTACTTTATCCCAAAACCCTTTGATCCAAGGTTAATTGAGGTTGTTCCAAAAGCAATATTTGATGCAGCAATTTCTAGTGGCGCTTCAAGACAAAAATAATCATCTAAAAACCTTTTAATTACTATATTTAATCCTTGCTAAGCGAAATTAGTTATGGGATAATGTCTGATTGTTTTTTTGGAGGGGTGGCCGAGTGGTTAAAGGCGACGGACTGTAAATCCGTTCTCTCTGAGTACGTTGGTTCGAATCCAACTCCCTCCACCAGAAGAACATGAGAATAAGAAATTGCGGGTGTCGTATATTGGTATTACCTTAGCCTTCCAAGCTAATGAGGTGGGTTCGATTCCCATCACCCGCTCCATGTAGGGCTGTGCTCACCTAGCTCAGTCGGTAGAGCACTTCCTTGGTAAGGAAGAGGT